>CAZCHW010000210.1:0-4373 GCA_964498375.1 uncultured Syntrophomonadaceae bacterium
CCTTGTTGCTGTAGAAAGGATCATCCGGCAGTGCTGCCAATTCCCCAGGAGCACCGGTCAGTGCAGCGCCGGATCGAATTGAGCGGCCCCGCCGGTCCAGGTAGTTCATGTGCCGCAAGATATCCGAGCGAGTAACAATTCCGACCAGATTATTGCTGTCATCAAGGATCGGCACCCGCCCTATATTTTCCTCGACCATGATTCTCCTTAGTTCGGGTAATGAATCTTTTGGTGAGGCGGTAATAACACTTCTGCTCATAAAACCTTTTACCGGTGCATGGCCCAGTTCGCTGCGTAAACCTTTGCGGAGATCGCGCCGCGATACGATACCAACTAAAGCTTTATCTTCAAATACCGGACAACCTTTAAAGTTATGTTCATTCAGTAAGTCATCCGCTTCAGCTATGGTTAAATCACTATTTATGGTCAGCACCGGCTTGGATGCGACCTGGGCCGCTGTCAGGGCAGGCGGCATAGTTTCTTTCAGCTGCTTAACGATCTCATCTTTTAGCCTGCTCACATTTTTATTCTTAATATGTGCCGACACTGCCCCGGGGTAACCTTTTACGCCATAAGGAGCCAGCAACTCAAGCAGATCGAGATCCTCGCTGCGCGAACGGGCAGCGAAGTAAATATTATCACCCATTTTAATAATTACAATGGTAATTCCGGCATCTTCAATTTCGTCAAGCAGATGCAGTAAAACCGAGGCGCCAATAACGTATTCCTTTTGTTCAGTGGCACTGATTAAAACCCTGCGGTTATTGATCTCGTGCATTTCACTGTGCCGGATCATTTTTTCGAACAGTTCTTTTTGGGTTTCATTTAAAGGAGAACGAAGATATTCACGAATTAACCTGGTATCAACGTCATGTTCCCAGAGAAACGCAACCGCCTTGGCATCACGGACTGTGCTGATATCATAAGTCAGGCAGCCTGTATCTTCAAAGATCCCAATAGTAAACAGGGTTGCTTCAAAAGCTGTTATTTTTAGTTTTTTGCGCCTGAGCTCTTCGAGCATGATCGTCGTCGTTGAACCAATCATTTCTACCACGACCCGGTCAGCTGCCAGGTCCGATTCTCCCGGGTGGTGGTCATAAACATGTATTTCTCCGACCTGGTCAAGTAAATCGGCCCACTTGCCAAGACGATCGCGCCGGTTGGTATCAATAACAATCATTCGCTCGAGATCAGGTTCAAGATCACGGGGGTCAATCAGGGGCAGCAGATCGCGGTAAAGGTTGACAAAAGCTCGCACATTGGGCTGCAGCGGTTCGGGCATAATCACTGCACTGCCCGGATATAGCCTGGCCGCAGCGACAACAGCTGCGAGAGCATCAAAATCTCCATTTTCGTGAGTAATGATTAGATCCATTATTTCTCCTGTATTTGACGTTCGAATAATTTTTTCTGAGTTCAACCGGAAATAATCGGGGTTCCATGGGACGGAGGTGAAATATGCAGCCAAGAGGCTGCAGTTGCTGCCAGATCAGCATACGATTCACGTACACCCAGGTCCCGATTAAGTGACAGCAGGGCATTCCAAATGATCAGCGGGACATATTCCCTGGTGTGGTCTGTAGTCGGAAATGTCGGATCACAGCCATGATCTGCAGTGATAAAAAGCAGGTCTCCCTGGCCAAGAGCAGATAACACATTTGCCAAGATCAGGTCAAATTTTTCCAGAGCACGAGCAAACCCTGCACTGTCATTTCGATGGCCAAATAACGTATCAAAGTCACCGAAGGTGGCCCAGATTAAACCTGAAGAAACCTGCTCCATCAAACGCATCAGGTCTGCACCGATCGCTTCATTGTCTCCGCCGGGCAAATGTAACGTTACACCCCGGTGGGCAAATATATCTTTTACTTTTCCAATGACAGCCACCGGATAACCGGCCTTGCTGGTCAGGTCGAGCAATGTATCGCCCGGAGGCTCCAAAGAATAGTCATGCCGTCCTGCTGTCCGGGTTAAGCGGTCAACAGGGCCGGTAAACGGGCGGGCGATAACCCGGCCCACAGCATGCTCGCCGGTTAATATTTTCCTGGCTTTTTTGCACCATTCGTATAACTGTTCAGGGGGAACCACATCTTCGTGAGCAGCTATCTGAAACACACTATCTGCCGAAGTATAGACGATCGGGTAACCGGTTCGCAGATGTTCGCTGCCCAGATCGCGAATAATTTCTGTTCCCGATGCAGCGAGATTACCCAGGGTTTTCCGACCGATTGCTTCTTCAAAAGCTGAAATTATCTGCTCAGGGAAACCATGGGGGTAAACCGGAAAAGGTTGATTCATTACCACTCCTGACAATTCCCAGTGACCGCTTGTGGTATCTTTGCCCGGTGATAGAGGCATCATTCGCCCGTAAAGCCGGGCTCGATCTTCTAACTTATGGCTGGGTACATCCAGCTTTAGCAGCCTGTCCAGTCCAACACTGTAAAGATTATCCAGTTTAAGGGGGCTGTGTTTTTCCACAACGTGCAGCAGTGTAGCTGATCCGCTGTCTCCATATTGAGCAGCATCAGGCAATGCTCCGGCTCCCGCTCCGTCGAGAACAATTACCACTACTCTTTTCTCGTTTTTTTCAGGCTCGTGGGTGAGCTTTGTCATAGATTTCCCTGATCTTCTTTCTGGTAACCTGGGTGTAAATCTGGGTGGTCGATATATCAGAATGTCCGAGCATCTCTTGAACAGACCTGAGATCGGCACCGTTTTCCAGTAAGTGCGTGGCAAATGAGTGTCGCAAGGTGTGCGGGGTTATATCACCCTGGATATTGGCTTTTAAAGCATATTTTTTTAATATTTTCCAAAAGCCCTGGCGGGTCATCCGGTTACCGTGATGATTTAAGAATAAGGCCTTTTCTTCACTGTTTCTCACCAGTTTAGCACGCGAAATGTTCAGGTAGCTATTCACGCAGCCTATCGCTACCGAACCGATCGGAACAATCCTTTCTTTCATCCCTTTACCACTGCAGCGCAGGTAACCCACACGAGCATCAAAATCGGTAATATTCAGCGAAATCAGTTCAGAAACCCTGATCCCTGAGGCATAAAGCAATTCCAACATTGCTTTGTCACGCATGCCATTATTTTCATCGGGCCGGGGCTGCTCCAGCAGCCGGTCAATTTCACCGGTTGTCAGCACGTGGGGCAATTTCTTTTCAATACGCGGAGATTCCAGATCTAACGCAGGATTATCTTCAATTATTCCTTCATGCAGAAGAAATGTAAAAAAAGAGCGTATAGAAGCAATACAACGGGAAATAGATGATGAGGCAAAACCCTTGCGGCGCAGCTCGCCTATAAAAGAATTCAGCGACTGCCGGTCAACCTGTTCAGGGCTGATTTTGTTGTTTTTTTTCATGTAGCTGAAAAATTTATCGAGATCGCGACGGTAAGATTCCAGCGTATTTCTGGCCAGCCCTTTTTCAACGGACAGGTAGTTGGCATAGTTTTGTAAATGCCTTTGCATATAATACAGCGCCCTCTCTATAAAATAGATTTATATCCATTAAATTAGAATATTAATTCCACTTTGCTGCTGTAAAAACCTGCCCTTTTAAGAATGATTATTATTTATTTACGATCATTGACCTTTTTATTTTCTCTTCAAAAGCAGCTGCTGGATGGCAATTATCGTCTTGCCGTCAACTATTTCGCCTTCTTCAATCTTTTCTCGTGCCTCGTCAAGCGGAATTTTAACTACTTCCAAATTTTCATCAGGATCGCTGCCCGGTCTTTCTTCCCGGCTTAAACCGCTGGCCCTGAACAAATAGATCACTTCGTCAGAAAACCCTGGAGAAGGATAAAAAACGTAAAGCTGCTGCCAATCTTCAGCCTTTAGTGATGTTTCCTCACCAAACTCCCTTCTGGCACAGGCAAGCGGTCCTTCTCCCACTTCAAGTTTGCCGGCTGGAATTTCCAGCAGTACTGCGCCTGCAGGCTGACGATGCTGCCGAACCAGTATAACTCTTTCCTGCTCATCAAGGGCAACGATAGCCACCGCTCCCGGGTGCTCTACGATCTCCCGAAATGCCTTATCTCCTTCACCGGTTAAAACCTGGTCCTGCCTGACATTTATAATTCTGCCCCGGTAAAGATAACTGGTTGATATTGTTTTTTCTGCAAGCTTATGATCAGATATTTTTTACCCCTCCCCGAAATTATGCTTAAAGCGTTCTGCCCGTTCCAGCAAGTTATCAACATGCTGCAGGCTGACCTGATCTATCCCTGCCCCATCGAGCATGCGGGCCAGTTCTTCCCGTCTCTGTTCTGCTTTCAACAGTTTGGTTCTGGTTACAGTTCTCTCTCCTGATGTTTCTTTGTACAGCAAATAGTGACAATCGGCCATTGAGGCTATTTGAGGACTA
>CAZCHW010000211.1:0-4337 GCA_964498375.1 uncultured Syntrophomonadaceae bacterium
CTCTGCTTTCGCTTGCCGTGGCGATTGTATTAATGGTAGGCTATATTACTATGCGCTTCGAGTTTAAATTTGCAGTTGCAGTAATCGCTGCTCTGCTTCATAACATCATCGTCGTAGTTGGGGTCTTCTCAATCCTGCGGATGGAGATCAACGTGCCCTTTGTAGCGGCGATTCTCACTGTTTTCGGCTATTCCGTCAATGATACTATCGTGATCTTCGATCGCATCCGGGAAAATATCCGGCATAAGAGGAAGAGTGAATACGTTACTGTGGTGAACGAAAGTATTAACCAGAACCTGATGCGGACCATCAATACTTCCTTAACCACATTGTTTGTACTTGTTGCCCTGCTGTTTGGTTTTTATTATTATATCGGCAGCGTTGATTTAATTGTATTTGTAGTAGCCCTGATTCTTGGCGTTTTTATTGGAACCTATTCGTCAATCTTTATTGCCAGCCCTCTGTGGCTTAACTTGCAGGATTTAAAAGGCAGGAAAAAAAGAAAGGCAGCTTAACTCATAAAGGAGGTAATCGAATGAGTTCGTTTTACCTTATTTTGGCCCTGATTTTTAGTTTTCTGATTGCGATAGTTGCCCTGGCCAACAATGAAACAGTTACCGTGAGTTATATTTTTGGACGCAGCGAAGTATCGTTAATCCTGCTTATCCTCGGTTCGGCTTTTGCCGGGGCCCTGGTGATGGGGCTTTTTAGCCTTTTTCGCAGCATCCGCACTGCCTTTGCTTTTCGGGAGATTCGCCACAAAGAGACTGCCCTGTTAAAAGAAATCAAGGATTTAAAGGAAGAAAAGATATTTTTGGAGGCGGAATTGAACCGTTATGCCTCCGTCCCCGAGAGTGAAGTTAACTCTGCTGCCGCTGAAGGGGAAGTGGCTTCCGCACGCGAGGAAAGAATTATTCCTGCCGAAGATGAACAGCCCTGGAGTGAAAATGATGAAAGCAATGAAGGGACGGAGAATGAACCTGTATGAGTTTTCGCGGTAAGCGGTGGATCTGGCCCGAGCAGGAGAGGCCAGATCCGCAACTCGTCCGTCAGGCCAACCTCGATCCGGCCCTGGCCCGGCTTTTAGTCAACCGCGGGATTACTGATCCCCGGGAAGCCCGGGCCTTTTTGTGTCCAACCACGGAAAATTTACATAACCCCTGGCAGATGCTCGACCTTGATAAAGCTGTAGCCAGGATAACAAAAGCGATCGAAAAAGGTGAAAAGATTATTATTCACGGTGATTATGATGCTGACGGAATCACTGCCACCGTGATCATGGTTGAGGCAATCCGCGCGCTTGGTGGAACTGTTGCCTACTTTCTTCCCAGCCGTTTTGACGAAGGATACGGGCTGCACAGTTCCTCACTTGAGCAATTTAAAGGGGCAGGTGCAGATCTGGTCATTACAGTTGACTGTGGCATTAATGCTGCAGCAGAAGCTGATTATGCCGCTTCAATTGGTCTTGAGCTAATTATTACCGACCACCATCAACCGCTGGAGCACCCGGCCCGGGCATTAGCCGTGGTTAATCCACGTCAGGAAAATTGCCCTTATCCTTTTAAAGAACTTTCAGGAGCCGGCATTGCTTACAAGCTTGCCTCTGCTCTCTATGAAAATGCCAAATTGTCTTCGCCTGAAAACCTGCTTGATCTGGCTGCCCTGGGAACGGCTGCTGATGTGGTCCCCCTGCTGGGAGAGAACCGGATTTTAGTTGCTGCTGGCCTTGAAGTTCTACGCAGACTGGAAAGGACCGGTTTTAAAGCTCTTACACAAGCGGTTAACCTCGATCCTGCCCGCCTGAACAGTTACGCACTATCATTTATACTTGCTCCGGCGATTAATGCAGCCGGGCGTATGGGGGCAGCAGAACCGGCAGCCCGTTTGTTGTTGACTGAAAAAACAGCTGAAGCAGACGAACTGGCGGCCAGTCTGCACCAGGCTAACCAGGAACGGCGTAGAACTGAACAGCAGATCCTCAGGGAAGCAGAAGCGGAAGCGGCAATTATGCTGGCTCAAAAAGAACATCCAATCCTGACCCTGGCCGGCGAGGGATGGCATCACGGGGTGATTGGTATTGTTGCCTCGCGACTGGTAGAACGCTTTAACCGTCCCGTAGCCTTGATCGCCCTTGAGGGAGAGGAAGGACGCGGTTCAGCCCGCAGTGTGGAAGGTTTCAATATTACCAGTGCCCTGGCTGAAGCTGAAGAGCTGCTGGTCCGGTTCGGCGGGCACGAACAGGCAGCAGGCTTCACCGTCAGCGCCGATAAGGTGGAAGCTTTGCGTGACGCGTTAAACAGCAGTGTTGCAGTTGGTAATCTTCAAGCTGACCGGCTGCCAAGGCTGAAGATTGAAAGTGAACTGGCTGAAGCGGATTTTAACCCTGCCCTTGCCTCAGGGTTGGAACAACTGCAACCTTTTGGAACAGCAAATCCTGCTCCGCTGCTCGGCAGCAGGGCCTGGGCCTTACAAAACTGGCGTCTGGTTGGCTCAGATCAGCGCCACCTGAAATTGACTTTCCAAAAAGAGTCTTCAACAATTGAACCGATCTTTTTCTCTGCTGCTGAACATGCTTCAAAACTCGAAAAAGGGCGCAAACTTGACCTTGCTTTCCGACTGAAGAAAAGCAACTACAGGGGCGGTGAGGGTGTTGATATTGAACTGGTTGATCTCTGCTATGCCGACCGGGCAGAATATCGGGGCCTGACAGTGATCGACCGCAGAACATCTGAAAGACAGCCCGGTGAACTAAATCTTATTTTGGCTGACAGGAGTGCTGGCCAGGTTGTCTTTATTTCTACGCCGCACCGCCGCAGCAGGCTTGAAAGGCAGTGCCACCCGGCAGTCTGCTATATTAACAACGGAGTCGCCAACGGTTCTGTTACCCTGCCAGAAGAAATTACCGGACTGATATTATTCGATCTGCCGCTTACCTCCGGAATCATTGAAGCGCTGCAGGGGCACTGCCTTAAACATAAAAATTTGGCAATTGAGCTATTCTACAACAAAAGTGATCTGCAGCGTAACCGGGCTATTCTGGATCGCACCCTGCCGACAGCTGCTGCCCTGGAAAGCCTGTTCAGGACATTTATTAAACAGGGCACAGAATGGAACTTAAAAGATTTTTCCCCTCTTGGGAAGACTGTTCTGGGCTTTAAGGCTGCTGATCCTTACTGGGACAGGGTGGAAAAAATATTCAGGGAGATTGGAGTGCTCGATCAGGGCAGGTTTGGATCCTGTGCTCCAGATTTTATCGATGATTGGCCTTCGCGTCTGGCTGGTTCACAAACCTATAACGAAACCTCTCTATTGCGAGAGCAAAGTGAAAGCTTTCAACAACGCCTGCTCTCCGATTCACCTGTCGTTCTGGCGGAATACTTTTACGAACTGTTGAACAACCGGCCTGATTCCTTATGATTCTTCAGACAGCTATAGAATTCAGAGTCTTTTTTTAGTATTATATAAGCCAGATCTAAAATCAGGAACGGGGCGGCTAAACCGATGCCGGTGCGAGAAAAAAAGCTGATCGATCTAAAAAAGAAAATTCAGCGTTACTATCCCGATCTGGAAGACTGGGCCCAGGTTGAACGGGCCTATGAATTTTCGCTTAAAGCCCATTCGGGTCAGCTGCGCGAATCGGGAGAGTCATACATAATGCACCCCCTGGGAGTTGTCCTGATCCTGGCCGAGCTGGAGCTCGACCTGGTTACGATCATTGCCGGCTTGCTTCATGATGTAGTTGAAGATACGGAGATTACCCTTGAAGATATCCGTCACGAATTTGGCGATGAGGTGGCAGCGCTGGTTGACGGAGTGACCAAACTGAGCCGCCTTGATTTTACTTCGAAAGAGGAACAACAGGCAGAAACCCTGCGCAAGATGTTTATCGCAATGGCCCAGGATATCAGGGTTGTTTTAATAAAACTGGCTGATCGGACTCATAACCTGCGGACTCTACGTTACCTGAACACGCATAAGCAAAAAGAAATTGCCCGGGAAACCCTGGAGATCTATGCTCCCCTGGCTCACCGACTTGGCATTTACATGATCAAATGGGAACTTGAAGACCTCGCTTTTCGTTACCTTCAACCCAACGAGTACTTTCAGCTGGTGGAAAAGCTGGCGAAAAAAAGGCGTGAGCGCGAGCACTTTATCAACCGGATTATCTGGATTTTGCAGGATCACTTGTCTGAAGCATCTATTGAAGCAGAGATTCAGGGCCGGCCGAAGCACCTCTTCAGTATCCATAATAAAATGAAAACCCAGGGTAAGGATCTAAATGAAATTTATGATCTTACTGCAGTACGGGTAATAGTCGACTCGGTAAAAGATTGTTA
>CAZCHW010000212.1:0-4335 GCA_964498375.1 uncultured Syntrophomonadaceae bacterium
CATCAAGATGCTGGTTTAAGGCGGCCAGGGTTGTGATAAAGAACCAGCGTTTATCAGAGTGAGCCCTTGCCCGTTCAGTAAGGTAATCGACCAAAATCCGCTTAAGGGTTCGTTCCACCGAGGTTCTTCTGGCAAAAACTTTTTTCCAGGCTTTTTGAACCGCGGGAAGTTTTGATAAAGAGGCGGCAATCATTTACTGGCATGGCATAGCGGGATGCCATTGTGGTCGATTTTTTCAGAAGAGTTGTTTTTCTTGCCGCGTTCATTTAGGTCGATAAATGGTTCTATCCCATGTATGTTTAACATCTGGTAGATAGCATAAACATCATGAGCAGAATCTAAAAGAGCGCTTTCGAACTTAAACGAAGGTAAAGCTGAACGCAACTGAGCATAAGCATGAACAAAAGTGATGCTGTCGTGAGCTGAAGCCCGGGTTAGATGGATCAACAAGGGCAAATAGTTTACACTGTTTGCGGCGTTGAGGCAGTAGAGGGTGTGCCCGTAAAACAAGCGTTCGTGGTAGCTATCCCAACCCCAATTAGCCTTGGGGTCTGTGTAAGAACGAGGGCACTTGCAGTAATAAATCCCTTGCTTTTTGCACTGGCAGATTTTTTTGCCAAGAGAGCAGGCGCCGGTTTCCAGCGGGGCGCCGTCACCGGCCAGGGTAAGCTTTTGGATATCGCCCAAAAGCTTTAACTCAGCCGAAGGTTTTACGGCACACTCTATTAAAATTTTTTGCAACAGCCTTTCCGGCCCATGTTCAAAAGTTTCTCCACCGAGGACCTTTTCTACCAGATCAGCTACCGTATCCGGGTCATCTGGCGGCAATTTTTCATTGACCTTAAGCTTTTTCTTCTTTTTCTTGTAAGGATTTCGCACAACTTTGGTCGGCGCATATTCCAGCCAGAATCGGTTAAATAAATCGTAGAAACTTCCTACACCGGGGAGACTGTCAGTTTCAAACCCGCAGGCGATAGCCAAGACATCATCAGCCTTTAAACGGGTTGCGAAACTGCTGATTGATTCCTTGTAGTGATTGGCCAGGACCACGGCCCGAAAAATTTCCGGTTGATTAAGAGCCGGACGGCCTGTATTAGAGTAACTGGATATAACCAGTTCTTTTAACGGGTCCAGATTCACGATGTAGACTTTTTCCAGCGCGCCGGCATGATACTTGACTTGATTTTCGCTTTGAGGCAGCAACTCGTCGAGTTGTTTTTCCAACTGTTCTTGAAATTGCGCATGTGTACGCCAGGGACCGAGCATAAAAATCGCCTCCGTTATCGCTTTAAGAGGCTGGTAATAAATGTCTCTAAAGTGATTTTGGGGCTGATTTTGAAAAGTCAATCCCTCTAATTTTTCTTGCTGAGTCATTCTAAGCAATTATTGAGTATTATCAAGGTGTATCTCCTAATATCGCTTAATATCGCCATATTGCATATTCCGGCCTGATCCGACCACCTAATCCGGTCACATCCGACCACTGATTCTGGTCACACCCGACCACCCAATCCGGCCGCATCCGACCGGCTAAAGGGTTCTTCCACTTCGTGAAGAAAATCCCTGCAATAACTTAAACATTGCGGGGTGAAACAGTGAGGTGTGAAGAACCAGTGACAATATTAGAGATATTAAGGCTTTCCGGAAAACATCATAGCCAAAGGCAAATCGCCCAAAGTGTTAAGGTATCCAAAACTACAGTCCATGAAATCCAAAAGCGCTGCCGGGAAATCGGCTTAAGCTACAACCGGGCATCTGAACTATCAGATGAAGAGATAAAGAGCTTGGTTTATCCACTTTACAGCGGTCGAAGGATAATCAAGCCCGATCCTGACTTTGAAAATATCCAAGCAGCATTACAGCAAGACCCAAACAAAAACCTGCAATACCTGTGGGAAGATTACCGGTCAGACAACCCTGAAGGTTTAAGCTACAGCCAGTTCTGCGAACGCTTCAGGCGCTGGAAAAATGAAACCGGTCAGAACTTAAGCATGCACATTGAACGAGAACCAGGCAAAGAAATGCTCATCGACTGGATGGGCGATACCCTTGAAATAGTTTATGACGCTATCACCGGCCAGGTATTTAAAGCAAATTTTTTCATCACCACCCTTGGCTACAGCGGCTACCCTTACGTGGAAGCTTTCCCCAATCAAAAGCAGGAAAGCTGGCAACAGGGCCATGTAAACGCTTTAAACTATTATGGTGGCACACCTTTAATCTTTGTACCAGATAATCTAAAAACCGGTGTGACCAAGGCAAACCATTACGAGCCGGTCATTAACCCGGCCTACTGGGAGCTGGCCAAGTATTACGGTGTTGCCGTAATCCCGGCCCGGGTTAGAAAACCTCAAGATAAAGCCGTGGTTGAAACCTCTGTTGGCTGGCTGGAAACCTGGCTCTTGGGCTGGCTAAATGACCAGAAATATTTTAGCTTTGCCGACCTAAATAAAGCAATCAGGCAAAGGTTGGCCGTCCTGGTCGAAAGACCCTTTCAGAAAAGAGAAGGCAGCAGGCTTTCTAACTTTACCCAGTATGACCAGCCACGCTTAAGGCCGCTGCCTTTTAAAGATTTTGAAATAGCAGACATGGTCATTAAAAGATTGCCTGACAATTATCATGTGGAATACCAGGGCTATTACTATTCGGCACCCTTTAAATATTTCAACCAGATGGTCACCATCAGGGCCACCCAGCGAACGATTGAAATCTTTGATGCAAACAGAGTGCGAATTGCATCTCACCAAAGAAGTTTTTCGAAACGCTACATAACAGATACAGCCCATATGCCGGAAAAGCACCGCCGCTACCTGGAAGCAAAGCAGTTCGACGGCCACCGTTACCGCTCTTGGGCTAAAAATATCGGGCCTGACACCTATCATGTCATCGACAGGATGCTTTGCTCCTGCAAGGTGGAAGAACAGTCTTACAAAGCCTGTATGGGCCTGTTACAGCTTTCAAAAAAGTACGACGCCACAAGGCTGGAGAAAGCCTGCAAGAAAGCAATCTCTTTAAGTTCCATGAACTATACCACGGTCGCAAATATCTTGAAACACGGCCAGGACCTGACGGTCCTAAAATTAAAACCGGCTGCCACTCCCAAACACGAAAACATCCGCGGCGCAGCGTATTATTCGTGAAAGGGGGTGAAAATAGATGCTTGATCAGCAAACCTTAGAAAAGCTAACCCAGTTGCGTTTATCAGCGATGGGTCAAGAGTACCGCCGGCAACTGGAAAGCAGTGATAAAAATGCATTGAGTTTCGAAGAACGTTTTGCCATGATTACTGATGCAGAGTGGATCAACCGCCAGAACAACCGCTTAAAAAGGCTTCTTGGCAAAGCAAACCTTAGAATTCAGGATGCCTGCCTGGAAGACTTAGACTATGAGCCCAGAAGAAACTTAGACCGCGGGTCAGTTGCCCGTTTAGCCGATCTGGCCTGGCTTTATGAAAGCAGGAACCTGATCGTTACCGGTGCCTCGGGTACCGGTAAAACTTACCTGGCCTGTGCCTTCGGGAATCAAGCCTGCCGCAAGGGATTCAAAACCAAGTACTACCGGGTTAACCGCCTTTTAACGGATCTAAATATCGGCCAGGGTGACGGCTCATACAACAAGATTATCAAAGAACTTAAAAAAGTTGACCTGCTGATCTTAGATGACTGGGGTATGGCTTTACTCGACCCCGTCAGCAGCCGTGATTTACTTGAAGTGGTCGAAGACCGTTACGGTTACCATTCAACGATCATCTCCGGCCAGCTGCCGGTTAGTAAATGGCATGAGCTGTTCGAAGACAGCACGGTTGCCGATGCTATTCTAGATCGCTTGGTGCACAATGCTTACCGCTTTGAGCTAAAAGGCCCAACCAGGCGCAGGATTGATAAACATGACAGCCACGTATTATTAGAAGATCAAGTCAAAAACAGTTCACCTTCTCCCAAGGGAGAAGAAAGTGCCGAAAACCTTGAATCATCCAAGTCTAAAAGAAAAGAAATAGTTGATGAATCAACCTGATCTTTGATAGACTGAAACCACTTCACGAAGTGGTCGCATCAGACCGGATTGACCGGTCGGATGTAACCGGAACTACTGGTCGGATGCGCCGGAATAGGCACTTAATTAAGATTAACCATGATTGTTAATTTTAAACCAACTACAATAGGAGTTTAAGAGGAAAACTCTTTCTTGGTAAGAGCTACTTGAGACAGAAAACTTTATATGCTTTAACTAAACATAATGCAAAATGTAACGCTTTAGCGCTTTATTGAGATATCAGTAACTGTCCTGCGGTAAACTTTTCGTAGACTTTTTAGTTAAGAGATCACCTGACACTAG
>CAZCHW010000213.1:0-4323 GCA_964498375.1 uncultured Syntrophomonadaceae bacterium
AGTGTCCGCACATCTACATTAAGCCAGGCTTTGAATTTTGCAGGGGTCATAACAAACAGGTTATCCCGTTCCTCTATTGCCCCACCGATATGGTAAGGCAACCCGCAATTTGCATAGGAAATATACTCTCCACGTTCCAGCAGGATAATATGCGCTTCTTCATCAAGGCGGCGCAGCCTCGCTGCCGTTGAAGCTCCTCCAGCGACACCGCCGATAACGATAACTTTTTTAGCCACTATCGTTCATCCCCTTTGTGTTTTATCAATGTTATGATTATAACATAATATTAAGATATATCAATGTATAATTGATACCGTTGACAAACAGGGCGCCATAAATTAGGATTATCTGCAGCGCAGGTTACCTCACAAAACAGGGATGTGTTAATGTGTATATAGAAAATATCAGTCCGGTAATTTTTACGATCGGCCCGTTGGCAGTACGTTGGTACGGCTTAATGTTCGCCTTATCAGTCTTGGCAGGGTTTTACTTTATGCGCAAGTATGGCGAAAAAAAAGGGCTTGACGAAGATTTCATCTTCAGCCTCTTTCTAATTATGATCGTCTCTCTTGTGATTGGAGCTCGTGCGGTTTACGTGCTGGCCAATTGGTCTTATTTCGCCAGCCATCCGGAGCTGATCATCCGGATTGACCGCGGTGGGTTGGCATTTCACGGCGGTTTAATCGGCGGTATTTTGAGTAGCTGGATTTACTGTCGAATTAAAAATGTTAACTGGCGGGTTTTAGCTGACCTGGCCGTTCCCGGAATAACAGTAGGCATTATGCTGGTTAGAATTGCCAATATATTTAACCAGGAAATTCTCGGTCGACCGGCTGAATTGCTTAGCTTTGATCGCCATCCGGCGCAAATATACGGATCTCTGATCGGTCTGGTTCTACTGATTTTACATAATTACCTTGCTCGCAGAAGCAAGACGAAACCCGGCTACCTGTTTTGGTCATTTGTTTTGGGCTATACAATTTTACGTGGCTTCGTTGAAGAAACATTTCGTGAAATGCCCCTGGTGGCTTGGGGCTACGTTAACCAGGCCTGGGGTTTTGGCTTCTTCACCGCGGTCCAGTTTTTTACTCCTTTTATTCTCCTCCTGGCGCTCTATATGCTCAGGCAAATCAAGCGAAGCTAGGTAATCAGCCAGCTTGACGGTTACAAATATAATATATATAATTATATTGTAATATAAAGATATATATTATATTAGAAGGGAGAAGTAATTGAAGAATAAATTGTACCTTAATCCATATCTTGTAGTTGTTTCTCTGGCAGCGTTGATATTAATGGGAGTCGGAGGCTGTAGCACAGAGGAAAGTGATCCTGCTGAGCCCGAACAGTCTGCGGTAATTGACCGGGAGGTTGCTGACATGGATGAATTAAGAGAACGTCTGACTGATTTGCAATTTGCCGTGACGCAGGAAGATGCTACCGAACCACCGTTTAACAATGAATACTGGGATTATCATGAAGAAGGAATTTACGTTGATGTAGTCTCTGGTGAACCGTTGTTTAGTTCACTGGACAAATTTGATTCAGGAACCGGCTGGCCAAGTTTCACCAGGCCGATTGAAGATGGAGCCCTGATTGAAAAACCTGATGACAGTTCCGGTATGGCTCGCACGGAAGTGCGAAGCCAAAATGCTGATTCACACCTGGGCCACCTTTTCCCTGATGGCCCCCAGCCTACCGGTTTAAGGTACTGCATTAATTCAGCAGCCCTGCGTTTTATTCCCAGGGATAAGCTGGCAGAGGAAGGCTATGGAGAGTATTCCGGCCTCTTCGAATAGTGGTTTTTCATGGCTATTTTATAGCCGCAGAAAGCGCAAAAGACAGCATTTAAAGCGGCAGTGTAAAAAGGGAAAAATGCTGGCCACTGCTGCCAGATTAGGCCGCCCAGGGGAGGAAGCAGAGCAACCCCCAGCGAGTAGACGGCAAAAAAAAGGCTGATTGCCTGACCACGCCACTGCTGCTCCGAGCCTGAGATAACCAGCCCAAGCATCCCCTGAAAAGCAAGGCCGAAGCCAATTCCGAAAAGCGCCAAAGTAAAAAAGATCAGGATGGCATTGGCAGTCAAAGCGCCCAGGACCAACCCGCTGCTTAAGACTAACAGGCCTGCAGCTCCTCCCTGCTGATCGGTAGTAATCGCTTTACGGCGCAGGAGTGGCCAACAGGATTGCAAAATGATGGCAAAGAGAGCGAAAGTGGCAAAAAGCATTCCGGTCAGGGCAGAATTAAAACCTAGCATTTCTGCCTGGGTTGGTAGGAAAGAGGCTAAAGTACCTGTGCCACCCATGGTCCCGAGAGCAAAGAAAAAAGCGCTTAATATTTTTGGACGGCCACTAATAATTCTATAGGCTGTGTAAGAACGCTTGCCAGGACAAATATTATGCTCAGGATAACGTAACAAAGTTGATGAAGCAGCTGTTGCCAGAGCCATCGCTCCGGCCAGACTGAAATATACTACACCGTAACTGAAACGGTTGGCGATAATACCGGAAAACATTGGGCCGCTTACAGCTGCCAGGCCGATTACAGCCCCAAAAATAGCGAGAGCGGTTCTTTCTTCCCGTTCGGCGCTGTTTACTGTCAGGCAGGCCAGTGCTGAAGGAACCAGGATTCCGCCCAGAAAACCGTGAGCAGCACGGATGGTTAGCAGGCCGCTTATTCCGCCGGCAAAGGGGTAGAGGAGAAGAATAACGGTGACGCCGGCCAAACCAACAATCAAAGGTTGTTTCCAGCTTAAGCGGTCGATCCAAATTCCACTGCATAGATTGCCAGTGATGTTAAAGAACGAATATGCTCCAACAACGAGGCCGGTTAAAAATGGAGTAGCCCCCAGACTTTCTGCATATGGGGCTAAGATCGGCATTTGGGCATGGGTGTCGAAAAAAGAAAAGAATACAATAAGATAGACCGGCAGCAGTTTTGATAAACCGGTGGTTCCGGCAGCTTCAATTCTTTTATTTACTCTGCTTGATGACATTACCATCCCCCGTCGGCTCTCCTTGAAAAAGCAACCGCATAGCTTAATTCATTATAACCGATCTATTCAAAATGCTGCAGGGGGGAGATAGCTTGCAGGTTTAAAATATTTGACCGATATGAAACAGAGGCCAGTCAATACTTGACATTTTAGATCCTTGCTGTTAAAGTTTAGTTAGGCTTTACTAACATTTCTGTTGTCTGGTTTATTAGATCTATAGATATGAAAGTAGAAACACCTCAGTTTGTTTAACCTGATTCTACTAAGGAGAGCTGGAAATGATTCAGTCTTTACCGGTAACCTCTTCCCTTCAGGATTACCTGGAAACGATTTTAAACTTGGTTAAAGAGAACCAGTCTGCCAGGGTAACAGATATTGCGGAACGGCTGAATATTGCCAAGCCCAGTGTTATCCAGGCATTAAGTGTTTTGAAAGAAAAAGGTTTAATCAGGCAGGATCGCTACGGACCGGTTGAATTAACTGCGGAAGGCCGTCAATATGCCGAAAAGGTTCTATACAGGCATAGGGTAATCTACGGTTTTCTGACCCAGGTCCTCGGGGTATCGGCAGAAGCGGCAGAGAAAGATGCCTGCTTGATGGAACACGATCTGAGCAATGAAACGTTTGCGAACCTGCTTGATTACCTGAAAAAACAGGATATTGATGATAACTTAAAACATGAAATTGAGCAGCTGAAGAGAACTGTCGGGTAGGCAAAGGAGGTTACATAGATGAAGGTGAATCTGGTTGATATGAAAGCCGGTCAAAATGGTGTAATTTCCTCCCTTCAGGGAGGCCCTGGTTTTGTAGAAAAACTAGGACAAATGGGTCTGAGGCCGGGGAAAAAAATAAAAAAAATTAGTTCCCTCTTCAGACAGGGTCCTGTAGCATTATGCATTGATAACTACCAGATTGCCGTAGGTTATGGTAAGGCAGTCAGGATTATGGTTGAGGTAACTGACGGTGCGTAAAATTGTTTTGGTTGGCAACCCAAACGTTGGCAAGAGTGTGGTATTTTCCCAGTTAACCGGTTCAAAGGTGATGATCTCCAATTATGCCGGGACTACGGTTGAATTTACCAGGGGGAAGCTTAATGCCGACAGTGAAGAATTTGAAGTGCTTGATGCTCCTGGAACTTACAGTTTAAAACCTGCTTCCAAGGTGGAAGAAGTAGCCTCAACCCTCGTAGAACAGGCTGACCTGGTGATTAACGTGGTTGATGCAACAAACCTGGAAAGAAACTTGCTCTTAACCACCGAAACCCTGGAAAAAGGTATTCCGGTTATCGTCGCTTTGAATATGATTGATGAAGCGGGTCATAAAGGGGT
>CAZCHW010000214.1:0-4307 GCA_964498375.1 uncultured Syntrophomonadaceae bacterium
ATGTGATCGCTCCTGTTCCGTCGGTGGCCAGGTTTACCTCAACAGTCAATGTGCCACCGGCAAAAGTAGCCATCACGCTTAGTTCCTGATCGGCAGCTTCAGGATCATTCAACTGCAAGCTCACTTCTTCAACTTCATCAAATTCAAGAAGTGCTACCTGCAGCGCTCCTTCTGTCCCTTCTACATCGGTCCATCCAATTGCTGTTGCTTCATGCTTAACCTTCATGATGTCAGTCTTTTGCACTTCACCCCGGCCGGGGGTGGCGCTGATGTCAAGCTTGTAGTTGCCCCCGCCAACAGCCTTCTGGCCGAACTGATCAATTGTGCGCAAGCCATCACGCATGAAGATTTTGGTATTTAAATCACTGGTGCTGGTCAGCGCCGCTGAAGACCCGTCCAGCAGCTTCTTGGTGTTGAACTCCGTCGAGCTGGCAATCCGGTTGATTTCACCAACCAGCTGCTCTATTTCTTTCTGAATTTCGATCCGGTCTGAAGAGGTTAAAGTATCGCTTGAAGCCTGTACTGAAAGTTCACGCATCCGCTGGAGAATAGCATGGGTTTCATTTAAAGCTCCTTCAGCAGTTTGCATGAGTGAAATGCCATCCATAGCATTTCGCATTGCCTGGTTAAGACCGCGAATCTGGCCCCGCATTTTTTCACTAATGGCCAGACCGGCAGCGTCGTCGGCCGCCCTGTTGATACGCAGGCCTGACGAAAGCCGCTCAAGCGACTTGTTTAACCGGTTATCGGTTAAAGTCAGGTTCCGGTACGCATTTAACGCCGACAAGTTTGTGTTAATTCTCATAATTGATCAAGCCTCCTTTAAGGCCGTTATCGTCACCAGGATGTTAAAGTTAAGCATTAAAGTTAATATTTTATTTATTTTGCTTTATTTTGCAACTATGAAATAATAGGTAAATAAGCCAGGCAGATCTGGGCATCTGTGGCTTTTTAAGGTCTTCACTGAAACAATATCGTCGGGCAAGAGAAATAATTAAGACCTGTGCAGGGGGAAACAAAAAACCGACACCGTTCAATATCTGAACGCTTGTCGGTTAGAGATATTAAATATAGAAAGCAAGTTTCGGGCTATTTACAGTAACGAACGATCCAGTTCTGCAGCCGGCCGGTTCATCAGGAGTTCACCGAAGCTCATAACCCGGGCAACAATTTTTTTGCTGCCGGTCAACCGGTAAAGATCATCGGCCAGGCGGTGACATTCCTTATAGATCTCCAGTTTATCAATAGCTGTCAGGGCCGGTTGATTTAACTGATCGGATAGAACCTGCATTTTCCGAACCGCCGGGTGATATTGTTTCAGGCTTTCTTTTTCATCAAGTAGCTCGTTATAGTACGCAGTTTCATTTATTATCGGAGCACTGTTCATCTGTGATTCCCTCCTCCTGCTGATAAGTATCGTCGGCAGGTTGAAAAAGTTAAGCCCTCCATTCCGGAGAACTTAACTTTTTTAATTATACAGAAATTGAAGGGCAAAACTTCAGCTGCGCAGTGACTGCCAGGCATCACGGGCCATGTGCCTGATCGACTGGGCAGCCCGCTTGTCATTAGCCACTTTTGCATACCAGTAAACTGCCTCTTTATGGTTCCCCAGCCGGCGGTTTAATTCACCGATCAGGTAAGTCACCTTAGAAGCGTCCTCCAGGTCTGAATCGCGGTATACTGCTTCGTAATACTTCAGCGCTTCAGCCTGGGCTGTCTGCTCAGCAGCGCCATCGCCTTTAACCCGCAAGATCCAGCTTAGCTGCAGGTAGAGACTGGCCAAGACTGTATCGCTTTCACGCTGCAGCAGGGCACATTCAATAGCCCGTTTATAGGCAAGCTGCGCTGTTGGAGCGTCGCGTTTGGAGGCGAAAAAATCTGGCAGGGGGCTAAGCTTTTCTTTCATCTTTGCCGGTGGTTGGTGGTTAAAAGCTTCTGAAAAAGCGTACCCACAGGCGGGGCAGACAAGAACATAGTAGAAGTAAGGCGTTTCTCTTTCATAGTATACACAGAAATCGCTGTCGGTCTTAAGCACCGGTTGAGCGCTTTTTCTGACTTGCTTTGAGCTAAACCGGCCGGCGCAAAGTCTGCAGTTGTATTCCTTGGTTAGAAAATCATTAGTCACAGAGGTAGCACTCCTTTCATTCCTATTATAATAGCATTTATTCCATTTTTTTTCAGCTAAAGGGGGTAAATGTGCAGGCATGTAAATAATAGAAAGAAGGCCAGACCGGCAGTTACGCCAGGTCCTTATCCTGACCAGCGCTAAAAGGCAAATTATTCACTGCTGTCCGGTTAAAAAACAGCAGGAAAAAATGCCCTTTTACAAGCAAGATCAGCCCTGTGGCTTATGGCATCTAATTCATGGCCGGAGCGCAAAGACCGTTGAGTTCTTCCTGCAAGGCCTCAAGCCAGCGGCGAAAACCGGGAACCAAAGAAAACTGCAGCACCACCAGAGGACGCACATCTGCATCGCCTTCATAGGCTGAAAGCAGCAACTGCATACCCTTGACCACTTTCCTGTCAATCAGGTTCAGAGCGCTATCGGTATAGTCGGGATAATATACATGCAGCGCCCTTTTGATCTCGTGAAATGAATCGGCCACATCAGTAAACAGGGCAGCTGTTTCTTCGAAACGCCCTTCCATGGTCCTCCTGTGAATATGCTCCACCCCCTCCAGAGTGGTATCGGCCAGAGCAAGTATAGTTCTAAAAATATTAATTTTTTCGTCCACCATTACCACCTCCTGCAAAAGCGGGTTTCAGCCCAACCGTTTCTGTAAGAATAAGGTATACCGGGCAGTCAACAGTATTCTGTTTTTGTAATTGGTTTACATACTCTAGTATCGCCAGGGGGCAAAGATTCTAAAGGGCAAATAAGCAAAAGCTGGAAGATTATTAATATATTGCAGGGGCTTGCTGCTTAACGGCGGGTATCGACCAGTAAACCGGCCAACTCGTGGATTCGCCCGACCAGATCAAGCAGTTCTTCGGGGGGAATTACTTTCAAAACCTCTTCTTCGACCACATCAACTACCTGAACCATCCAGCGGTTAGCTTCCTCATGCAGGCGAAAACGCAAAGTAATGTGGTTATTGGCGGCCCTATCGTTCATCCGGCGAACTGCTTCCTGCAGTTTTTCCAGTTCACACTCTTCCCGTTCGGCCACTGTCAGTTGTTTTTCTGTCTTCCCGGCCTTTTTTTCTTCTTCTGCTAAACGGTCGAGTAAAGGCCGGTTTAATTCTTTTTCTGTTTCGCGTCGGGCCTCCGTTCCACGACGCATTGCCGAATCCCCGGTTTCGCGTCTGGGCTGAATAAGCGCCTGGTTTTTATGTTGATCGGGGCTTTGATGAACCGTATTTTCAACACGCATGGCTTTAACCGGCCTTTCAGTTTATTTTTGACTATTTCTACTATTTACAGCATATTCCTGCCTGGCAGCCCCTGGAAACTTTTAATTCTTCACAAAATGCGGTGAATACAGCCAAACCTAAAAGCTGACCCAAAATAATAGCCCCGGCAAGACCAGTTTATTTGCCTGCCGGGGCTATTACCTGCTTTTAGTAAAGATATTATCAGCGGCGCTCATCAAGCAGGACGCCAATCAAACTCTGAATTTGTGCTACAATGTTAAGTATTTTTTCTGGTGGGATTTCACGGACAATCTCATCATGTCGTATATCGACCACCTGGACCATCCAGCGATCTGACTCACTGTGCATTTGAAAGCGCAGGCTTAGCTGCATCGCTTCAGCAGTATCATTAAGCTTTAATACTGCCGCTTCAATTTCCTCGAGCATACCCTGTTCTCCGGCACGTTGGGCCTGTTGTTGAGCTTTGGCTTGCTCCAGCTGCTGTTTAACCCTGGCCTGCTGCACATCGGAACGCTCCGCTTGCTGCACCGCCGGCTTCACAGTCTGGTCTTTAACCCTGTTCAGGATCAAGGGATCGATACCGTCAACCTTCATGATTATCACCTCTTTTACTTTAAAGCTTCGACCGGTCGGTACTGTTTTTCTTAACAGCGACCGGCTGTAAGCCGGTGATAAAACTTCCAACCTACTCCCCAATTCCCCTCCCCCTGGGGGGAGGGGCAGGGTGGGGGTAACATACTTTGAACTCACTTTCTGCCTCACCCATTTTACCTTCAACTTCATAGCTTTGGTAAAAAGCATGATAGAGTGATCAGATTACACTGAGTTCAGTGTTTCAATAACCCAGAAGAACCGTCCCCCTGAGTTATTACCCAAGCAGCATCAGGACCGACTGGGGCTTCATGTTGGCCTGGGCCAGCATGGCAGTTCCAG
>CAZCHW010000215.1:0-4304 GCA_964498375.1 uncultured Syntrophomonadaceae bacterium
CCGCCAGCCGCAGCCTGCTGGCCAAAGACGAGAATGAAGCAGCCGCTATTGCCGCTGAAATCGGTTTTCCTGTAGCCATGAAAATATCTTCGCCGCGAATCGCCCATAAAACTGATGTTGGTGGTGTGGAGATTGGTATATACAATGAGAAGGAAGTCCTTAATGCTTACCGGCGCATCATGGAAAAAGTTACCTATTACCTGCCTGACGCACCAATCCACGGAATAGAAGTACAGAATATGGTCGATGACGGGGTGGAAACCATTATTGGCATGTCCCGGGATATTCAGTTCGGCCCTCTCGTAGTTTTTGGTCTGGGCGGTATTTATGTCAATTTAATGGAAGATGTCACGTTCCGCCTTGCAACAGCGCTGGACAATTATGATGAAGCGCGAAAAATGATTTCCGAAACAAAAGCTTATACCCTGCTCAAAGGTTACCGCGGCAAAAAACCAGCCGACACAAATGCCTTGATTGATGCAATTCTGAGAACAGCTCGCCTGGTTACCGATTTCAGGGAAATCACAGAGATGGACATCAACCCTGTCAGGGTACACCACGAGGGCGCAACTGCTCTTGATGTTAAAATAACCATTGAGAAGAGTCCAAAATAACAGATTAGATTCTGAGAGGTGAACAGTAATGAAAGCAATTTATTTTTCCGGTAAGGCAGGCGGGGGTAAAACTGCAACAGCCCTGGGCCTGGGTATAAAAATGCGCAAGGAAGGGCTTAAAGTATCCTATTTTAAGCCGCTCGGCTTTCGCAAAGGAACCATTAAAAAGGACGACGATGATGTAACTTTGATGCGTGAAGTGCTAGAATTGCCCTTTTCCAGTGAAACAATCTCACCGGTAACAGTTAATTCCCACTATCTTACAGAACGCTTTTTAGAAAAAGATCAAGACCTTATTCCTAAAATTAAAGAAGCCTACCAAAAGTGCTCTTCCGGTTATGACGTAGTTTTGATCGACGGAAGCATCGAGCCTTATATCGGGCAAAACCAGGGGCTTGATGATTTTAGCCTGGCGATGGAGTTTAATGCATCTGCATTTCCGGTTATTAAAGCTGATGATGATTTTCAGCTCGATCAAAACCTTTTCTACATCGATCTCTGGAAATACCATAACATAGAAGTTATCGGCACTGTCTTTAATAATGTTTCACAAACACAATGGAATAAAAGCAGCAGCATATATAAACCAATCATCGAAGAAAAAGGCTATCCCGTGCTGGGCATCATTCCCCGTCAGGTCGAAATATCAGCTCCCACTGTTGCCGAATTTCATGATGTATTGCATGGCGAAGTCCTGGCGGCAGAGGAACACTTAAACCGCATTGTTGAAGAAGTGGTAGTTGGAACGATGACCATTGAAAGCGCACTAAGTTACCTGCGCCGTGCTCCTAACAAGGCCCTGGTTACCGGTGGGGATCGCAGCGACATGGCTCTTACCGCCCTCGAAACTAGTACTTCAGTGATTATTTTCACCGGCGGCCTCTACCCAGATGTCCGGGTTCTGTCACGGGCTGAAGAAAAAGGCGTTCCCGTTATACTCGTCCATGAGGATACCTACTCAACCCTGGAAAACCTGCACAGCGTTTACCGAAGTATTCATCCGCAAAATAAAGATGCGATTAACCTTGTCGAATCGACAATTGATAAATACGTAGACTGGCGTAAAATAATTAAGCTGTTAAAAAATAGCTGAACTGAAGTTAAGCAAGATTTAACTTGCGATTGATGATATATATAACAGAGGGGCCCAACTGGGCCCCTCTGTTATATATTCGATTCAGAATCATCACCACGTCATCTGTTTTTAACCGTTTTCATAGCGCATTACTTTATTTTCCCAGGTCCTGATCATAATGTAATCTTTGCCGCTGCTAACCAGGTATTCCGGCAACATGGGTGTTTTACCATTACCAAGAGGCGCATTAACCACAAATGTAGGTATTGCCAGTCCAGAGGTGTAGCCGCGCAGTTTCTCCATAATCTCAATACCCTCTTCAACCCTGGTTCTGAAATGAGCAGTGCCTTTGACTGCCTTGGCATGAAAGATATAATAAGGTCTGACCATGCAGCGCAAGAGATCCTGGTTTAGTTTTCGCATCACAAAGGGATCATTGTTAACACCTTTTAATAAAACCGCCTGGTTTCCGAGACTAACTCCTGCCCGGGCCAGTTTAAAACATGCTTCTTGGGCTCGCGGAGTCACTTCCAGGGGAGAATTAAAATGAGTGTTAACGTAAAGCGGCAGGTGTTCTGACAAGATTCGGCACAGATCATCATCTACGCGTTGGGGCATTGTGACCAAAGTTCTGGTTCCGAATCGCTTAATTTCCAAGTGGGGAATTTGATCCAGCTCATTAAGCAGCCATTCAATTGTCTGGTTATCGAGCATAAAACCGTCTCCACCGGTCAGAAGTACATCCCTGATTTCTTCATTATTCCGGACATAATCCAGGGCCGCTTCCAATTGCTCGCGAGGAGTTGCCAGATCCTTTTCACCAATTGCCCGGCGGCGCTGGCAATGACGGCAATACATGGCACACTGGTTTGTGATCTTGATAATCAAGCGGTCGGCATAACGTCGGGTTACTGCAGGAGTTGGTGAAGTGAATTCTTCACCCATCGGATCTTCAGAACCGCAATAATCGGCATTTTCAGCGATTTGGGGGATACATTGCAGCCTAACGGGGTCTACAGCGTTGTCGGGGTCAATTAAACTCAGGTAATACGGCGATACAGCCCAACGGTAAATCGAACCAGTTTGATCAATTTCTTCAAGTTCTTCTTTAGATAACGGTAAGAGCTCTTTTAAAACCGCAGTGCTGGTTATTCTATTTTTTAACTGCCAACGCCAGTTATCCCAATCTGCATCGCTTGCTTTAAAAAAGTTCTTGAATCTTTCCTGCCTCTCTAAAGTTTGTGACCATTGCGCAAAGCCGGTTGGCATTGTTTGCAAAGCTTCCTTGTAATCCTGAATCTGACTTTTAAGAACTTCTGCGCGTTCTAGCGCTCTTTGCTGGTTATCGGTAATTTTACCTTTTTCGATCATACTAATAGCATTCCTCGTTTCTTTTTAGTTTTCATACACTCTAGTATACTGCAAAATCAGTTAAATTGTCAAAAAATAGGCTCCGGCAATTAACCGGAGCCACATAATTCTAAATATCATAGAGATGCACTTTTCATGGAATACTCCACCAGCCCGAGGTGGCATTGCCGTCCCTTACTGTGGTGGTTTCCCAAACTTCAGCATAACCGTCAACCCTCATGGTGTCGCTGATAAAACCTTCAACCTCCATGTTACGTTTTGTAGTACCTCCGGTGTTGCCAAAGTTATTGTTAACTCTCATATATTCGCCGTCGATACTATTGGTAGTTGATACAGTCTGTTTAATATAACCACTTTCACCGGGATCCATTTCCACACCGGTAAATACATCTGTTTTAGTTCCTACATCAACTGTTAACCCGCTTAGCATTCTCAGTTTATTCTCATCATCTGCCTGGGGATCTGTTGTGCCGTAAAGATTCAGGGAAAGGTTCGCAGCTGTCTGGTCATACACATGCCTGGCCGGGCTGCCGTCATAACGCACTGTTGTAACCTCCTGGCTTCCCGATACAGTTCCCTGGCCGCTTATCTGGAAACCTGCTTCTCCCCCAAAAAATTCTATTGTCCGCTCATGAAATATATCACCGATATACCGAAAATGAGTAGCGGAATAACGATAGGCGGCCAGTGCAGGTATTGAGAATACAAAAAGTACGGTTAAAGTGGCTACCGAAATAATAATAATCCGTTTTTTAAGTGACGAGAGCTCCTTTTTACACTCTCCTTTATCTTGCTTTTCTATAATAATGCTGCACCTCCTTGTTTCCAATAGTTAGCTAATAAAAACACATAAAACATTATAGATCATCAGTGCCTAGATAGCAACTGCGACCCCTGCAGCAATTTTTACAAGCAATAATAAAAAAGCCCGGTTTAAAACCGGTACTTTTTTATTATTCCTGGTCGGAGCGACTGGATTTGAACCAGCGACCTCTTGACCAGTCAACAGGCGGATCCTTTAATATCAGGGGTTTCCGGCTTTTATGTAGCCTACCGGTAGCCTACCGGCTATTTTGCCATCTATTTACATTTCCCCTTAAAGTGCTCCGATTCCCTTATTTTGAGGGCTTTTCAGGCCTTCGGCTCTCCTCCAATCGACATACGCTATTTATACTTACTTGAGTATTATAAGATCAAGTCCTAAATTGTGTGTAAAAACATTTTCGGTCAGAACTAAAAGCTTA
>CAZCHW010000216.1:0-4302 GCA_964498375.1 uncultured Syntrophomonadaceae bacterium
CCTGTTTCGGGTTCACTGCTGTTACCTTTGATACGGCAAGCGCTGCATGGGGGAAATCGTCAATCAAACCCAAAACATGCTGCATAATTAAGGTAACATCCTGAACGTTTATGTTCCCGTCGCCATTTACATCAGCGACTGCCTCCTGGGCTTCGGTAAGCTCTTCAATATCAAGGACATGTCTCATAACCAAAGCAACATCCTGGACATTTATCTCCCCGTCGTCATTAATATCGCCGTATGTGGCAGCCGAGGCGGCCTGGGCGAACAGCAACAGGAAAAGAAAAATGGAGAGCAGTATTACCGAATACTTTGCCCCTGCTCTTTTCCTAAGCGACTTAGGCATTTTGTTGACCTCACTTTCATTAATTAAATTTAACTCACGATTCCAATCAAATGTTTCTGTCTGATTATCAGACAATTTTTGTTTCTCCCTGGTTCATCATGTTGCTTATTGTTTCTGCTTTGACCAGGTTATTTTGTTTCTTCTTAACAAGAGGAACCCGGCGGAAGCCAGGACAGCCAAGATCGCGACTGCGATTAACCAGGGTGAACTACTGCTTGAATCTCCATCAACCGGCAAAGCCAGGTTTTCGTCATTGTCTTCTTCAGTAGTTTCTTCCGGCTCTTCGGTTGGTTCACCTTCTGTCTCTTCAAGACCGGTATCGCTGTCTTCGTCCCGATCCACCTCCGTATCACCAACGGCAATTCGGCCCGGCACCATTTGCCCGGTTCCGATTCCGTCGGGAGCAACTATAACCTGATCAAAAGCTAAATTAGTTAAACCGTCACTTAAAAGCTCAAACGTTATTGTGCAGACCAGGCCGGTGTTGTCTGTATCGCCTGCAGCGGTAACCCACATGAACATTAACTTGCCCGGTTCATAGTCGAGGTTTACCATATGCAGGTTATTTGATGCTTCGGTTACCAGCGTTCCCGGTTCTGCTGCAATCGGCCTGACGGTTTCAGGGTTGAACTGAAGAATAAATTGTCCTCCTTCAGTTCCGGCAGCGTTATCTGCTGTGATTTCAACGATAACCTGTTCTCCGGCCTGACCTTGCAAATCAGTAGCGCGAAGAACCATGCCTTCTGCAGCTACCGGGCTACCGGCCGCAAATATAACCAAAGCAAGCAAACATGCGATAACTTTTAAAGAACTTTTATGTTCAAGCTTTAGTGCCATAGGATCCGAACCTCTGCTGTATCTGGTTGAAAGCTATTATGGTTGTTACGGCGGCGGTCGTTAAAACCGCCGCCGGACAGATTATCCACTTTTAGCATTTCAACTTTTCAAGATGTTGCTTCTTAACCTGCTTATTTAACTGCCAGACTGCCGCGCTTGAAGAGGCCGATGATACCGATCAGCAGGATTACACCACCAGCAACCAGCATGTAAGGCATTCCTCCGGTTGGCGGGGTTGGCTTCAATCCTTCAAGCTCCTTGATTCTGTTCTCAGCAGCAACCAGCCTGCTCAGGTAGGTGAAGTCGGCATCTACAGCATCGTGATCATCTTTAGCCTTATTCACCAGGGCACGGGCAGCTACTACATCAGGCTTATCGTCGAGAGTAAGGCTGTCGACCGAGGGCAGGGCCAGGATGGCATCGTCTGCTGCTTTAATTGCCTCAAGCTTGGCAATCATATCTTCAGCACATTCCAGTTTTTCCAGGTCAGCAAAGTCATCTGCTTCGGCATCGTATTCATCCATTGCATATTCAACCAGCTCACGGGCAGCAACTACATCATCCTTATCAGCCAGAGTTACATCAGCACATGCAGGCAGATCTTCAATTGCGTCATCTGCTGCATCAATAGCATTCTGTTTCGCTGTTTCAAGATCGATTACTGTAACTTTTCCTGATGTGGGAGTGTCAAACTCAACATCATCGGGAGCCATTGTTACATTGCTGAAAGTAAGGTTGGTTTCACCATCGCCTACCAGATCAAAGGTGATCGTGCCGACCACGCCGGAGTCTAATTCAGAACCGGCTGCGATTACCCAGAGAACCCTAACTTTGCCATCCTCAAGTTCCAGGTTGTAGTCAAAGACATTACCTGATACGTCAGGGACAAAGTCGCCCCGGGCAGCCGATTTCGGTTCGAGGACTTCAGGATCAAAAGCCAGGTCAAACTGGCCTCCTTCTGTATCCTCCGCGTCGGAGATGTTGATTTTAACTGTTACAGTTCCATCAACAATACCGCTCTCTGTACTGGCGCTGAGCTTAACACCATCAGCCGCAAAAGCAGCCTGCGAAAACAACAACAGGAAGGAAAGGCACATTACCATGGTAAGCAATACAGTTTTTCTTTTTCTCAATAAGTTCATTAGGTTTACACCCCTTTGTTTTTCATTATGCAAAGCTTATATTTATGAGGCTAAGGACTACCCTCCTTTAACCGTTACTTTTTCCCCGTTGCGATAACATTATACGCAACCTCCAAACTGTTCCTGTTATTTATGCGCTTTCGCTTAAACTGCCTGCTAGTGTTTCCCCCTGCGCCTTCGTGCAACAAGCAAACCTGCGCCTGAAAGTAAAACACCTAAAGTGATAACGCCGGATAACCCACCGGTCGGCGGGGTTGGTCTCCGATCATCAGGTTTTGGTTCAGGTTTTGGTTCAGGTTCGGGTTCTTCCTCTTCGGGAAGAGCACCTTCCGCTTCTTTCAGGCGATCATAACGCCAGCAGATCTCAAAAGCGGTAGCGCCAAAATCATTCATGGCAATATCAACCAATCTGCGGGCTTCTTTGATAATTTCGCGATGATCTTCAGTAATTTGATCTTTGGGAGGAATAAGATCAATCGCATCCTGTGCATCCTTGACAGCAAACATACGCAAAACCCTTTGCTCGGCCAAGTAAAGGTGGTTTAGATCTTCAAAATCGCTGTCCTGGGCATCAAATTCGTCCCTGGCGATTTCTACCAGGGCAAAGGCATTTGCCACCAGATCTATATAATACTGTTCGTAGGATACGATCATGCTGGGGTGAGGAATCTTTTTAATAGCATCATTAGCCGCTTTTATTGCTGCAGCTTGTTCTGCGGGAGTATAGGTTTCGTTTGTTAACACTGCTTCTTCATTGGCAAATGAAACCGGGGCGCCAATTAGAAGAATTGATAAGCCGATCAATGATACGACCAGAAGAAGCAGTCCGTACCTGACTAGCCTTTTCATATTTATTCTCTCCCTTTCAATAACTCAAACTTGCGCCCTTTATTTCTTTAGTCAGCTTCTATTGTGTCAGGCGGGCACATTCTCTCTATCTATCTATATAGCGACACTAAAGCTTTTCCGATTCACCTCCACTCCCTACAGGATAATAAACACGACCTTTGTAAAACTAACTCAATACAGAGACACTTCACCAAATTCCAACTAGTCTATCAAAATAAATTCTATATTTAAGTAAAAGATCCTGCTTTTTTGTGTAAATATTTTTCTATTCTGGTTACTACTTGAGATTATCTTACACCGCTATGGTCGATAAATCAAGCTTTTTTTGCAAAAGTTCATTTTTAATCCTTCAACATTATTTCTATAATTGGCATATGTTTCCGTATAACGCTCAAGTGAACTTTCATTATTCATAATTTAACGGTATTTCTGGAAATATGCTTCAATACCCCTGAATATTGCTTCGGCCGCTCTAGTGCGAGTTTCGGCCTGCTTAAGGAGCTCCTCTTCAGCAGGGTTGGTTAAAAATGCAAGCTCAATTAAGGCAGCCGGCATTTCTACCCTGGTCAGGACAAAGAAGCTGTTTATTTTTACTCCCCGGTCACGCAGTCCGAGCGCCGGCACCAGCTCGCGCTGCAGCTGCTGGGCCAGGTAACGGCTGGCTGAACTGCTGCTGTTATTGCCACAATAATGCGTTTCTGTGCCGTTAGATTCGGGGTTGGAAAAAGCATTGGCGTGAATACTGACAAAAATATCGGCCTTAGCCTTATTGGCCATGTCGACCCGCTGCTGGTTGCTGACCGATTGGTCGCTGCTGCGAGTCACTATTACATTGGCGCCTGCACTTTTTAAAAGTTTCACCAAATGCTCAGTAACTGCAAGGTTAACCACTTTTTCCTGCAAACCTGTAACCCCTATCGCGCCGGGGTCGGACCCGCCATGCCCGGGATCAATTACAATAGTTTTCCCTTTAAGCGCATCGACAGTGGATGTAACAGCGACAACATATTCACCGTGGACCCAGCCATTTTTCTGGTCCGGAGTTATTACCTTTAACCATTCATTCTGGTTCTCCTGAACGGTTAAAACAGTTCCCCTGACCAACCGGTCAAGAATGTCGTGATTGGT
>CAZCHW010000217.1:0-4265 GCA_964498375.1 uncultured Syntrophomonadaceae bacterium
GCCGGGCCACCAGTTCATTCGCTTCGGTAGTTAATATTGTAAATGTTTCAAGAATTTTGCCGCCCTTTTCCCAGCGTTCCCACAGACCGGCCAGGGAAAATGGTTTTCCATCAACTGAAGTTATGTAGTATGGCTGTTTACCATCTTCTTCTTTTTTCCACTCGAAAAAGCCGCTGGCCGGAACCAGCAATCTTCTCTTTTTGAATGCTTCCCGGAAGGACGGTTTGAGATCAGCAGTTTCAGCCCGGGCATTGATCATTTTATTGCCAATCGCCGGGTCGTCGGCCCAGAAGGGAACCAAGCCCCACTGCAGGTCGGCCAGTTCGCGTTCGCCGCTTTCGGGCGAAAGGCGCAGCACCACAGTTTTCTGGCTGGGCGCTATGTTATAGCGGGGCCTGAGGCTGAAATCAGTGCGGCCTTCAAGCTCGTAGAGCATGTCAAGGATATTCTTCTCAGTAGCCAGGGCAAAACGTCCGCACATCTTTCTACTTTCCCCTTTTCAACCGATGATGCTGTCCCTTTCTGCCTTGATAAATCTTCAGGCAGGTTGGTCAGGCAGCCTCAATATATGTATCATATCGCTTCGCTTTTGGCAAGCTAGGCGGGCCCGGCCTGGTCAGCCCGGGCCTTTAACTTTACGGAGCTAATCCTTCGCATCGTAAAATCCGAGGTTAAAGCGGTGAATACTGGGCACCCCGGGTGGAACAAAAGCGACCCGGTCACCGTCTGTTAAAACCGTATCAAGCGGTTTGATCAGGCGGTTAATAAAGACCACCTCTACATCATCAGAGGGTATGGCCAGCTGATCCCGCAGCTGGCGGGCTGTCAGTGGGGTTTCTACTTCATAGCTCATTGGGTTTTCCCACTGCCGCTCTTTAAACAGGAAAAAAAGCTTTCCGAATCCTCTTACTTCCAAGTGGGCCATAAAGAACACCAGCTTCCTGTTAATCCGGCTCGAAAAATGCCGGTTATCCTGATTTCAGTTCGATCAAGGCATCTACTGCAACCGGGCCGGACCCGCTGATCAGTAAGGGGTTTAGGTCGATCGCCTCGATTTCCGGGTGCAGCAGGGCTATACTGCCGATTGCCTGTAGAATACCGGCCAGTGAATGCCGATCAGCTGCCGGCAAACCACGGGTGGCATCAAGCAGGGCCGCGGAACGCAGATCGTCAAGCATTTCCAAAGCATCCTGCACGGTAAGCGGAGCAAGCCTGAAGGTCCGATCGCCCAGGGTTTCGGCAAAAATGCCGCCCAGACCGAACATTACTGCTGCGCCAAAGGCAGGATGGCGCACTGCACCGGCCATCATTTCACGGTCTCCCTTGATCATTTTCGCCACCAGGAAACCAATATCCTGCCCGGTTGACGCGGCGATATCGCTGTATGCTTTGCGCAGCTCGGTTTCGTTCATTATATTAAGGGCTATCAGACCAGCTTCGCTTTTGTGGGCTAAAGTAGGCGCACAGGCTTTCAGAACCACAGGGTAACCGATTGCTGCTGCAGCAGCAGCCGCCTGATCGGCAGTTGACGCCAGTTGCTCTTCTCCCACCGGCACTCCATAGGCAGCCAGAATTCGCTTCGAGCTGTATTCATCGATATACTGCTGCTTACTCTTCACCGCGGCAGCTATGATCGCAGCTGCCTCTTCCTGCTTTGGCGGCAATTCAGCGGGCTGGTGCGGCGGACGCTTGCGAATTAAGCTGTGGTGGTAGAGAGCAAGCATTGCCCGGGCCGCTTTTTCAGGAGCATCAAAAACAGGAATATTGTGATCCTGGTAAGTTGCAGTATGAATATCCTCCCGGCCAAAAAAGGATGACACCACCAGGGGCACCTGGTGGCGCCCGGGCAGGGCAACCGGACCGGTCAGATCACGGATAAACTGGGCAAGAAATTGTTCTTCATCTTCAAAGCCGAGCAAAGTTTTAATATGGGGAAATACTGCCTTCATAAAGCCGGTGCTCATCAGACCGTGCATCACTATGCCGTCGACCTCGCCACTTTCCATAACAATTTGCGGCAGCTTGGTGCTCAAAATATCCACGTCAAGTAGAAAGGTAAGATCGACAGGATTACCGACAGCGCCATGCGGCGGCAACAGGGGTTTGATTTTCTCCCGGGTTGCCTCGCTGAAGCGGGGCACCTCCAGGCCGCCAGAGTTACAGGTATGGGCAATTGCTGTACCCGGCCCGCCCGAGTTGGTCAGCACGGCAATTCGCCGGCCTTTGAGCGGTGGCTGGGTAGCAAGAGCCCAACCCTGGTTATAAAGTTCTTCGATTGAATCAACCCGGATCACTCCTGCCTGTTTGAACAGGCCATTGTAGAGATAATCGGGTCCGGCCATTGCCCCGGTGTGGCTGGAACCAGCCCTGGCCCCAGCCTGTGAACCGCCTACATACTGGGCGATTACCGCTTTACGCGGCGTAATTTTGCGGGCTACCTCAAGAAAGCGACCGGCATCCTGTAATCCTTCTATATACAAAGCAATTGCTCCCGTTTGTTCATCGCTGCCCAGGTATTCAAGAGCATCAACCAGGTTAAGGTCTGCTTCGTTACCCACGCTAACCGCCTTGCTGAAGCGGATACCCCGCTTTTGCAGGTAAGGCAGCGTCTGGGTAATGTAGGTACCGCTTTGCGAAACCATGCCGAGCGGACCCGGAGCGGTATCAAAAGGCAGCACCGTTACATTCAGTGAAATATGGCTATTGATTACGCCCATGCAATTGGGACCGAGAAAGCGAATGCCGTGTTTTCGCGCAGTGGCCAGCAGTTCCTCTTCCAGCCGTTTTCCTTCTGCGCCTGTTTCCCGAAAGCCGGCAGTAATAATAATGGCACGCCGGGTGCCAATTTGACCGAACTGGTCCAGAATCGGCACAACTTTCGGGGCAGGCAGGACAAACATAACCAGATCAGGCGCCTCGGGCAAATCAAAAGGTGATCGGTAAGCCCTGTAGCCAAATACTTTTTCTTCAACGGGGTGAAGGGGGTAAAACTTGCCCCCGTAGCCATCTTTGACAATGCTCAGGGCCTGGATTGCTCCCATTTTCAGGGGATTATTGCCTGCACCTACCGTAGCAATTGCGCGTGGATTCATTAACAGGTGAAATGGATTTTCAACCAGCAGAACCACCTCCCCCAATAATGTTCAAGACAATTCAATTATTTCCTGCTGATGATCAATTATTTAAAGGCAATAGGCCGGATCTGTCGAATAGTAAAACATTAATCCCACTAGGCGTAAGCAAAGGAGCAATTTTGATGAAATTATTCGAACCGATAAAAATAGGTTCTCTTCAACTGAAAAATAGAATTGCTATGCCGGCGATTCACCATGCCTACTGCCCCAACGGTTTGGTAAATGAACGGCTGATTGAATATTACCGTGTCAGGGCTCAGGGTGGAGCCGGACTGATAACAGTTGGTGGATGCGCAATTGACCAGGTCGGCTCAGCCCCACAGATGATCGCTCTTTACGATGATCAGTTTATCGATGGTTTACAAGCACTTTCCAGAGCTATAAAAAGTGAAGGAGCTGCCGCTGCAGCCCAGCTTTACCAGGCCGGGCGTTACACCCACAGCTTCATGACCGGGCATCAGCCAATTGCCCCTTCGCCGCTTGCTTCCCGCCTGACCAGGGAAGAGCCGCGCGAAATGACCCTGGAAGACATTGAAATGGTTATCGAGAACTTTGCCGAAGCAGCCGGCCGGGTTAAACAGGCCGGTTTTGATGCCCTGGAGATAATTGCCAGCGCCGGTTACCTGATCTGCCAGTTTCTCTCTCCGGTTACCAACCAGAGAAGCGATGACTACGGCGGTTCATGGGAAAACAGGATCCGGTTTGGGCTTGAAGTGGTACGCCGGGTCAGGGGTAGAATTGGCCCCGGGTTTCCTCTGCTGGTGCGTATTTCGGGAAATGATTTTATGCCCGGAGGCAACAGTAACCATGAAATGGCCCTCTTTGCAAGCGTCTTGGAAAAAGAAGGGGTTGATTGTATCAATGTAACCGGGGGCTGGCATGAATCACGGATTCCCCAGATAACCGGTGAGTTGCCCCGCGGTGGCTATGCCTACCTGGCTGAAGGAATCAGAATTGCAGTTAATGTTCCGGTGATGGCCAGTAACAGGATTAACGATCCCCTGGTTGCCGAACAAATTTTGCAGCTCAACATGGCCGACCTGGTAAACATGGGCCGGCCCCTGATTGCCGACCCTGATCTGCCGACCAAGGCGGCCAGGGGAGATTTTGGCGCGATCAGGCGCTGCATTG
>CAZCHW010000218.1:0-4252 GCA_964498375.1 uncultured Syntrophomonadaceae bacterium
GCGAGAATAATGCCAAGCAGTCCCATCAGCTGACCACCTATCAGCACTATGATGATTACGGTCAGGGGGCTGAGGTCGGTTGCTTTACCGAGAAAGACAGGAGTAAAAACAAAGGCATCAAGGATTTGAACGAAAATGTAGATCATCAGGACCAGAAGAATATTTGGGGTGCCCGGCATAATTGATAAAAGTAGAGCAGGTACAGTGGCGACAACCGGACCAATATATAAAATAATGTTGAACGCTCCGGCCAGGATGCCGAGCATCAGGGCAAACGGCATATTTAATACTGATAAACCGAGCCAGGTTAAAAGGCCGACAAATAGGCACTTCATCAGGGTGCCGCGGATATAGGCTCCCACCTTTTCGTCAATCGTGCTGAGCAGGTGAACGATATTTTCCTTATAAATCTGGGGGAAAAGCAAAGTCAGGTTATGCCTGGCTTTGTCGAGATCCTGAACCAGGTAGAAAACTAAGAAGATCAAGGCTAAAACAACCCAGGCCCGGCTGACCACACCCATAGAGACCGTGGTCAGGTTGCGCAGCAGCACCTGCAGGTTTCCGGGAGCCTGCCTTAAAAATTGGTTTGAGTATTCGATTAAACCATCTGCCAGTTGCAGATTAAAGCGGGTATCCAGTTCTTCCAGTTGAGTAATCAGGGCCGGTAATTCCTGAATAAATTCCGTGGTTAGAAATACAATCAGTTGCCGCATTTCCCCAATCAGGCCGGGAATGAGCAGGTAGAAGAGGAGCAGCACCAGGATCAGGATGATCGATGAGGCAACCATTGCTGCCAAAAGGGGCTTGAACTTGATGCTAATGAGAAAGTTAACCAGTGGATTGATTGTATAGACAATAAAAATGGCAATAATTATTAACGATATAACCGGAGCTAACCGGACCAGCGCCCATAAGAATATGATGACCGCTGTTGCAATCAGGACTATTTTTAATGCTAATCGGGTTTCCCGGTCTTTGAACAACGGATAGCTCCTTTGACATTAGCTACGGTTATTGTACCATAAAGCTAAGGGTAAAAAAAGTAGAACTCTGCAAAGGATCTTACTCCATAAAGTAGAAAAGTAAAATTAATATAAAAAGAAGCGAGGTAAGGTGATTGTCTCACGATAGTTTTGTTCATTTACATTGTCATACCGAATTCAGCTTGCTGGACGGCGCTGCCCGAATAGAGAAAATGGTCAAGCGCGCAGCTGAACAGAATATGCCTGCCCTGGCAATTACCGATCACGGAACGATGTTCGGGGTGATTGACTTCTACCGGGCTGCCCGTGAAGCCTGCATTAAGCCAATTATCGGCTGCGAAGTTTACATGTCGCCCCGTTCGCGTTTTAATAAAGAAGCCAGAGTTGATGACTTTCAGTATCACTTGGTCTTGCTCGCCGAGAATAACACCGGTTACCGCAACCTGATGCGTCTGGTATCTGCCGCCTATATAGAAGGCTTTTACTATAAGCCACGAATCGACCGCGAGCTGCTGGAAGAGCACCACGAAGGATTAATCGCACTAAGCGCCTGCCTGGCCGGTGAAATACCAGCCCATATCTTAAACGGTCAAATTGAAAAAGCGCGTGAAGCAGCCTGTTACTACCGAGACCTGTTCGGAAAAGATCGTTTTTACCTGGAATTGCATGATCATGGAATGACCGAACAACGAACAGTTAACAGGGGCCTGTTGCAGTTGGCCGGGGAAGAGGATATCCCTCTGGTAGCTTCCAATGATGTACACTACCTCTCCCGAGATGATGCAGCGGTTCACGATGTTTTGCTTTGTATCCAAACAGGGAAAACAGTTGACGAACCGGAGCGGATGAAATTTGATTCCCAGGAATTTTACCTGAAAAATCCTGGCGAGATGATTGCCCTTTTCCGGGATTACCCTGAAGCAGTCACCAATAGTCTCAAAATTGCGGAACGCTGCAACGTGGATATTGATTTTACCCAGAGGCATTTACCGGAATATTCACTGCCAGATGGAGTTGAACCGAATAATTATTTAAAAGAGCTTTGTTATGAAGGAATGAAAAAAAGATATAAAGATATTACCCCCGAGCTGGATGAACGGTTGCTTTATGAGCTTGATGTAATTAAAAAAATGGGTTTTTCCAACTACTTCTTAATTGTTTGGGATCTTATTGATTATGCCAAAAATAACCAGGTAATTGTCGGACCGGGCCGCGGTTCGGCAGCAGGCAGTCTGGTTGCCTACTGCCTGGGGATTACAAATATTGAACCACTTCGTTACGGCCTGCTTTTTGAGCGATTTCTCAACCCGGAAAGAATATCGATGCCTGATATTGATATTGATTTCTGTGATGACAAGCGCGACAGGGTAATGACATACGTTTGTGAGAAGTACGGCCAGGAAAGGGTTGCACAGATTATTACTTTCGGTACTATGGCCGCCCGGGCAGCCGTGCGCGATGTCGGCCGGGCCCTGGCTATCCCTTACGCTGAAGTAGATAAAATAGCCAAATTAATTCCGATGGAATTAAAAATGACTATCGCTAGAGCGCTCGAGCAGAGCAAAGAGTTAAAAGCGCTATACAGGGAAGATCTCTACCAAAGATTGTTAGATACTTCAATGGCTGTAGAAGGTATGCCCAGACATGCTTCCACTCACGCAGCCGGAGTTGTAATTGCCAGAGAGCCCCTGGTTAATTATGTTCCCCTTTACAAAGCTTCAGACAGCGGAATAGTCACCCAGTTTCCGATGACCACCCTTGAGGATCTGGGCCTGCTAAAAATGGACTTTCTCGGTTTAAAAACTTTAAGTATTATCAGCGAAGCCCTGAATAATATCCGTAAAAGGCACGGCCTTGATATTAATATTGAAGATATTCCGCTTGATGATCAGTCAACCTATGAAATGCTTTCACAGGGTGAAACTACGGGGACATTCCAGCTTGAAAGTTCGGGGATGCGGTCGGTGCTGCGCGAGTTGATGCCGAATAAATTTGAAGATATCATCGCTGTGGTTGCCCTTTACAGACCCGGCCCGATGGATCAGATTCCAACTTTCGTGAAAAGTAAGCATGGAAAGAAAAAAATTAAATATGCCCATGCCGATCTGGAACCGATTTTAAATGAAACTTACGGGGTTATTGTTTACCAGGAACAAATTATGGAGATCGCCGCCCGTATGGCCGGCTTTAGCCTCGGTCAGGCCGATTTGCTCAGACGGGCGATCGGTAAAAAGAAAAAGGATATTCTCGATGAACAGCAAGCTTTGTTTGTTCAGGGCTGTGTAGGCAACGGTTATAGCAAGGAACTGGCAGTGGAGCTCTACGACTTGATTTTAAAGTTTGCCTCCTATGGCTTTAATAAATCTCATGCCGCCGCCTATGCCCTGATTGCCTATCAGACTGCGTATTTAAAGGCCAAGTACCCGGTAGAATATATGGCGGCAATCATGACTGTCTACTATTCAAGTAGCGATAAAGTTGCCCTGTATATAGCAGACTGCCGGCGGATGGGAATTGAAATACTGCCACCCGATGTCAATGAAAGCGACAATAATTTTACCGTTGTTGGCGAAAGGCGGATCAGGTTTGGTCTGGCAGCGGTTAAAAACGTCGGGCAGGGTGCGATAGAATCGATTATCAGGGCCAGGGCAGAAAAGCCCTTTATCTCTCTGAGCGATTTTGCCTCCCGGGTGGATATGCGGTCCTGCAACCGCAAGGTGCTGGAGAGCCTGATCAAGTGTGGTGCCTTTGATTCGCTTGGCGGGCACCGGTCTCAGTATCTGGCAATTATGGATGATGTTTTGGCTGAAGGGCAGTGTGTTCAGAGAGAGCGGGAAAATGGCCAGGTTTCGATGTTCTCACTCTTTGATGACAGTGTCCAGGAAGATTTACTAACAGATACGCTATACGACATTGAGCCCTTTTCCGACAAGGAAAAATTGTCTCTGGAAAAAGAGATGCTTGGACTTTACATTACCGGCCATCCGCTGGAACCTTATCGAGATATGCTGGATGAGATGCCCAACTTAATTAAATGTGCCGAATTAAATGAAACAGGCGATAATAAAGCAGTGAAAATCGGCGGTATAATCGTAGCGGTTAGAAAATTTTATACGAAGAAGAACAAAGAGATGGCTTTTGTAAAGCTCGAGGATCTGACCGGCAGTGTGGAACTGGTAATCTTTCCAGACCTTTATGAAAAACAATCGGCGCTGCTCCAGGAAGATAACCTGCTGATGGTCGAGGGTCGAACGGATCAAAAGGAAGAG
>CAZCHW010000219.1:0-4238 GCA_964498375.1 uncultured Syntrophomonadaceae bacterium
TCCGGCTTTTCTGTCATCCAGGCCGCTCAGTTCTTTCACTAACGGCATTATGTCTGTTTCCAGTAAACCGCGATAAACATTCAAACAGGTGTTTTCCCGTTCAATAACCCTGGTGCCGATCAGATAAATAATACCAGGGTAATCGACCAGGTGTCTGATCAGCTGATCCGCCCAGGTAACCAGCCGCTCACGGACTGGTAATTCAGAGTTGTTCAACCCGGCATAGATGCCTCGTATATTGTTCATCAGCAGCTGTTCAACCTCTTCAAGCAGCTTCTCTTTGGAGCCGAAATAATAGTTTACCGACGCGATGTTAACTCCGGCGCGCCGGGCTATTTCGCGGATGGTCAGGCTCAGATTTCTTTCCCGGCCAACCAGGTCAGCTGCTGCCTCTAAAATTTTAATCCTGGTTTCATTGATTTCCTCTGTCATGCCAAACACCTCGCATATTAATGGGATAGTATTATTCAAAAAGTGTAATTAGCTTTAGCCAAATATTTTCTGCCCATCCCGGCTCAATCATTTCCGGGTCAGTTGCACTATTCTGTTCAGACACCTGCGGAATCTCCAGTTGAGGTGTCTGAATAATAAAGCGAACTTCGCTGTACCGGTTTCTTTGATTGTCTGCGTAAGAGCGATAGTCATCAGCCAGTTTTTCCATTAAATCTAATTTTGCCTTGCCGGCCCTGGTTTCATCGATTCCTTTGATCAGTTCACTTTCCATGGAGGCAAAACCGTCACCGGCGATCAGCTCTAGGCCCTGAGCCAGTTGTTTCTGTCCCGTAACCAGGCGTTCGAGTACCTTCGGCAACTGTTCTAAATCTGCAAGCAGTGTTTCTGCATCCAGAAATAATTGATCAACTTCAGACAGGTTATATTCAAGTCCCTCGATCTCATGGAGTAATGAGGCCAGTTGATCATCCAATCCTTCTGCAGGGATTAATGCAGTCAATTCCTCAAGGGCAGCCAGCCCGGGCAGGTAATTATGGGACCATTCTGTTCTGAAGTTTGTCAGGCCGGACTGCAAGCCGGTAAGCCCGGCTGTAGCCTGCCTGCTCTCTGCTGTAGCTGTAGCAAGTTCAGCTTCCCGGTTCAGCAGCAAAAGTCCCAATTCATGTAAAGCTGACCCTGGTTCGTTGGTGGCAATTAATATTTCAGCTTCAGCAATGATTCTGTTCGAAGAACGCTCCAGACCGGAAAGGTGATGATCGGCTGCTGCCTGCAGCCGGTTAATTGATGCTACTTCATCGATCAGCCTATCCAACTGGTCAAGAGGATCTTGAGGGTCAGGAATTTGGTCGATCTGCCCGATTAAAAATTTCAATTGCTCAAAATAGGTCATTAGTTCTTCTGTATTGGTACTGCTTATCAGCGCAGCAATTTGCTGGCGTTCATTTTTGTACTGATTCAGCATATCTCCCAGTTGATCAGCAGATCCAGTAAAGTTAGCGCTTTCATCACGGATTCGAGCCAGTCCATCCAATATTTGCTGGGCCCCCGACAAGAGATCGCCAAAATTACCTGAGAAGAGTTGAAGTCCTTCCAGCATTTGAATTAAGATATTTTCCATGTCAACTTCCGGCATTCCAGGCAACTGGGGCGTGACCATTAGTGAAAACCGGTTTAGTTCGATGTTTTTCCCGGTCATGCTAATCTTGATTTCTGCCTCGGGATAGGGAAAAACCATAAAGTTAATACTGGCAACCTGACCCATAACCAGGTTCAACCCTTCACCCGGATCGATTTCAGAAAAACGGTTCAAATCCAGATCGATACTGCCCTGGACCAGCAGGGGAACATAATTTTCTTCTTCTACATATGTAATATCCCCTTCGTAATTGGTGTATGGATATGCTTCGGTGTAAGCCAGATTATTCTTGAAGTGTAATACCAGCTCGAGCCTGCCGTCTTGTCCGACCAACCCGGCCGGATCCACTGCCTGTCCGTCAAGCATGTAAGATATTGTTATTTCCAGGGGGAAATCTTTTGCGGTTTGTCCTTCGTAGTAGATGTCAGCAGATGCCAGGGTGTTGCTGTTCCAGATAATTTTATCCTGCTCAACCAAAGGTTGATCCGGTGCAGTCAGATTTTCCAGACTGCTGTAGAAGCCATAATCAACGATCAGGCCAGCTTCCGGATCTTCCTGATCATAGATCCGGTTTACTATGCTCTGTGAAACAACATTACCTGTGTGATCCAGTAGCACGTAAACTGTTTCGTTTTTATGTGCAGCAGTTTCACCAGCTATGGTTTGATTCATTTCAGTATCTGCGGAGAGATATGTTGGTCTGTAATCGCCCCTTTGTTCTGGCTCCGGTTCCGGAAGCAGCGAATAGCCTGCTGCTCCCAGGGAGATCAGAACCGTGAGGATTACAGCAATAGAATAGATAAGCTTGTTTTTGATCATCTAGGACACCTTCCTATCCTTTCGGTTGAGCGGCTTCGGTAAAATTGTCGGCCAGGCGACCGTTGTGCGAGCAATTAACCTGTCTGTAAATATAAGCAGCGCCGGTAGCAGTGTATACATAATCAGCATGCTGACTAGCGCTCCCCGCCCAATTAACATAGTCATTTCCCGGGTTGTTTTGATTCCGGCGATCAGGGAGATGCTGAAAGTTGCAGAGAAAAGAATCATTGCGCTGGTCATTATCGATCGCCCTGTATCCTCAAGAGTTTTTACGGCAGCCCTGATCTTGTTCAGGTCTTCGGTCAGGTTTTCCCGGTAGCGCAGAGTATATAATATTGCATAATCGACTGTAGCACCGAGTTGGATTGCCCCGATGATTATCGGTGTTAAAGAAGAAACAGTTTGATCCTGATAGTACAGGATGCTTATATTTATCCAGATCGCCATCTGTACTGCCAGCACCAGCACTACCGGCAATACCGCTGATTTTAAGCTGATGGCAATGATTATGCCAATTGCCAGCACGGAAATTAAGGCAACTGTCCTGGCATCCTGGCGGGATAAACTGGCCATATCGCGAGTCATCGCTGTCGGGCCCGCTGCATAATACTCAGAATTAACCCGGGCAGCTTCCCGGCGGACCAGGTCGACCGCTGTAAATGAATCTGCTTCGCTCAGGTCAGGCTTTAGAAAAATCATGATGTTGCGGTACCTGCCACTGGTAAATTCACCAGTTATTTCTTCAGGAATGATTAAATCCGGCAGAGCTGGATCAACCTGTCCGGCTATCGCGACAGTTGAATCAACGTAGTTGAGCTGTTCCAATTTTTGGATCAGCTCATGCTCTACCCGTCTGCCTTGATCCGGCATAATCAGATAGATCATATCAACAGCCCCGTATTCTTCCATTATGGCTTCGGTATCAGCAACTGCTGCCGAATCGCGGGGCAGGTAGTTTTCATTAGAATAGTAGAATTCTACTTTCTTCTGACCCAGGTATGCCGGAACGGCAACGATCAGGAAAAAAATCAGAATTGCAGTCCTGTACTTAATCAGCAGCCCGGCGATTCGCTTGAAAGAGGGCAGAAGAAGGCGATGCCGGTATCGGCTGCTGAAAGGGTAAAATGTGATAATCATCCCGGGTAGCAAGGTCAAGGTAACGATCAGGCTGATTACAATACCTTTGCCGAGGACAAAACCCATGTCACTGCCAATGCCGTTCTGCATAAACATCAGGGCGGCAAACCCCCCTATGGTGGTAAGAGCGCTGGACGATATGGTAACCGCTGTCTTGTTAACTGTTGTTATCATTGCTGTTTCGATATCAGTTGACTTGTCTTTTTCTTCTTCAAGACGGTGCATCAGAAATATTGCATAATCCAGGGATATACCGAGCTGCATTACGGCGGCGATTGAAGCGGTTAAAAATGATATTTCTCCCTGGACCAGATTGCTGCCCATGTTAATAATGATCGCTACTCCGACAGCGAGTAAGAACAAGACAGGATCGAGAAAGAGCGAGGTTGATATAGTTAGGACGATGATAATCATAATTACGGCGACTGCTGTGTATATCAACATTTCTTCGTCAACGGCAGACTGCATTTCTGCTAAAATCGCCGGTTCGCCTCCGAAGTAAAGACCATTGCTTTCTGCAACCAGGGTGCGTATTTCATTCACCGCAGTGCTCGTTGATATGCTGCGTGCGTTATCACTAAACTTGATTTGCAGCAACACTGTGTCAGCCGTGGTGAAACGTCCGTCTAGATCAGGATCGCTGAACTCAGCTGGAATATAGATGTCGGTGTAATCGCCAAGCCATACTACATCA
>CAZCHW010000220.1:0-4234 GCA_964498375.1 uncultured Syntrophomonadaceae bacterium
TGCAGCTACCCGGGGAGCCGTATTAGGCTTTAATGTTTTGATCGTGCGGTTTGAGTTCTTGTTCACTGCTCTTCCATCCAGAACTTTTTTGACTGGTTGCCTGAAACCTTGACACCTTTCAAAATTATAGCATTCCCTCGGAGGATTGGACAAATATTAGCGTCTTAACCACAGCGTGTTGCAGCGGTATTTTTGACAGGAGCGCCACTATACTATAAAATTAATATTAGCATATACTATATATGCTAATATGTTTAAGTGAAGGAGCGCTGAACTATGACAAGGTTAAAAGGTAAAGTTGCGATAATTACAGGTGCCGCCTCAGGGCAGGGTGCCGAAGAAGCTAAGCTGTTTGCGAAAGAAGGAGCAAAAGTAGTTGCCACCGATATCCAGGAGGATAGGCTGGAAAAAGTAGTATCTGAAATAAAAGCGGACGGTGGCGAAGCAATTGCTATCAAGCATGATGTCACTTCTGAAGATCAGTGGAAAGCAGTAGTTAAAAAAGCAGTTGATTCCTTCGGCTCGGTAAACATTTTGGTTAACAATGCCGGTATTGCTGATGACAAAACCGCTGAGGATACAACGCTTGAAAGATGGAACCAGGTGATGGACATCAACTCCACCGGGACTTTCCTGGGTATCAAACATGTTATTCCTGAAATGCGTAAAGCAGGCGGTGGATCAATTGTTAACATTTCTTCTATTTCAGGTATTCTGGGAATGGGCTCTGCCGCATACAACGCTTCGAAGGGTGCTGTGCGCACATTGACCAAAAATGTTGCCGCAGACTTTGCCAAGGAAAATATCCGGGTTAATTCGGTTCACCCTGGAGTTATTGCTACCCCGATGACTGATCAAATGCTGGAAGTTAAAGAAACAAGGGAAGCTTTTGAACAGATGACTCCGCTGCCCCAGCTTGGTAAATCAATTGACGTAGCTTATGGAGTGCTTTACCTGGCCTCCGACGAATCTGCTTTTGTGACCGGAACAGAGCTGATCATTGACGGCGGCATGGTCGCCTGCAAAGGCTGCTAAACTAGGCTATCATAATAACTGAATACGACAGGGGGTTGTTTTACAAAGTAGCTGGTATAAACAACCCCCTGCTTTTATCTTATTTTAAGATCTGTCGTTAATCCGGGCTCTTACGCCGTTTTTTTTCGCCTGGGCATTCCACCCAATATTCCCTGCCAACCGGTAAAACCAGTGGGGCATCATTGGGCTTGCCGCCATTAATTGAGCTTCTTCCGGCAGTGTTTTATTTGCTACAATGGCCTCTACGGTCAAATCAAGGGCCCGGGTTAGCTTGCGGACCATCCCGCCCAACCTTTCCAGCGGGGCACCGCTGATTGAACCACCCATCCCGATCGGCAGTCCACCTTTCCACTCCAAACCGACCTTGCCGGCAAAATTGCGACAGATCGCCAGGGCAACCCGGTTGTGTGCCGCCTCGGGAAAACCGGCATTGATCATCGCGATAAAACTCTGGTTAAAGGGCGCTTTCGTGTCGGTTTCTGCCACCAATTCCATAAACTTAATCACCGGGGCTGGTAGCGAATCAACATAGAGTGGCGAAATGAGCAAAATATAATCCGCCTGATCAAATGACCCCAACAGCAAATTGCGTCCCTCGGCTGTCCGCATATTTATATTAATCTTCAACACTTCTGCTTTCAGGCCGGCCCTTTCGAGCCTGACCGCCAGGTAATCGGCAATAGAAGATGATGTGCTCCGTTTCGATTTCGGGCTGCCGATCAGCATCAAAACACTCTTCTGCTTATCCATATTTACACCCCTGCTTTCTGAAGCAGCGCTTCAAACTGATTTTCCAGTTCCCGGGGATCCTGATCGAAACGCATGATTAAGCTTCCCTGAAAAGCACTGTGCATATTGATGCTGTTGCGCTGAACCAGGTCGCTGAATGTGCTTTTTTCTTCCTGATTAATTCGCTCTGTAAAACCGACCCCAACCAGTGAGGGATATTTTTGATAACGTTTGCGATGGTGGGTTTCACCGTCTATGGTAGTAAAATAGGGGGAAATGACCGGAATAATTCGGTCTAATGCTTTTTTCAATTCCGACGAATAGCCGCCGAATGTAAGGGGGCTGAGCAGAACGGCCAAATCAGCCTGGACAAATAGCTTGTTAATCATCCGGCTGTAATCATCAATAATACAAATGCCTGGCGTTTTGATCCAGCAGTGAAAACAGCCTTTACAGTCGGATATTTCATGTTCCCGTAACAAAATCGTATCGCAATTTATGTCACGCCGCCGCAAAACCCTTTCCACCGCTTCAGTATATCTACTAAGTGATTGGTTGCTGTTTAACTCTCCATTAAGCAGCAGCACTTTACTGACTTGAACTTTCTCCATCACGATCACCTCAACTCAATATAACTTTTCTCGATGATCGAGTCAAACAAAACTAGCCAGGGGACGGTTCTCTGGCTAGGTTTGTTTGATTCAGCAACTACTATTCACGATGCAGTACCTTTTCGGGCAGGGATAAGTAAGGTAAAATGTAATGAACCAACGCCAGTATCTATAAGGCAGGAATATTGTTGATGAAAAACTATAAGGCTTTAATTCTAGTGGGATTCGCAATTCTTAGCATCGGCACAGTTCTAATATTCTCCGCAACCGGTATGTTCAACCGGTTTGCTCATGATCAACCTGAAGAACACGGGTCCCCACTGATTGTGATGGTCTGGGAATTAGCCGGAATTACAGCTGACTATAGCTCTATTGGGCCAATGGAAACGGTTGACGTAGTATCTCCAACCTGGCTACATCTTGAAGATGAAACGGGCAGCATTCGCAGTGAAATCGACCCCGCTTACCTGGCCTGGGCTCATGGACGGGGTTATCAGATATGGGCCCTGGTGACTAATTCTTTTGACCCTGAATTAACGGCCGCCCTTTTATCAAACCCTGAAATGCGCAGTCAATTTGCAGCAGACCTGGTGGATTTAGCTCTGGAATTTGAATTGGATGGGTTAAACATTGATTTTGAAAACTTCCATAGTGACTATAAAGATCATTTCACCGCTCTTGTGCGGGAACTGGCAGAGCTTACCAATAAAAATAATCTGGTTTTATCCGTTGATGTTTCAATGATTTCAGGAACTGAATACTGGAGCCTTGGTTACGACAGGCAGGCCTTGGCTGAAGCAGCCGATTACATTGTGCTGATGGCCTATGACGAACATTACCAGGCCTCGCCGCGCGCCGGGTCGGTAGCGTCCCTACCCTGGGTTGAACAGGGGCTGACCCAGGTATTACAAGAAGTGCCGGCTGAAAAGCTGATCCTGGGCGTGCCGTTTTATACCCGACTGTTTGAGATTGATGAAAGTGGTGAGACACCACAGGTGTTAAACTCCTGGTCATACTCGATGCACCGGGCTCGTGAAATTATTGAAACCTATGATGCCCGGATTTACTACGATGAACTCAGCAACCAGCATGTGGCTGAATATGAAAATGAAGGCTTAACATACCGGATGTGGCTGGAAGATAGCCACTCTATGCAGAAGCGGCTTGAGCTGGTTGGCAAATACAACCTGGCCGGTGTGGCTGCCTGGCGACGCGGTCTCGAAACCCCCGAAATTTGGGACCTTTTTAGCATCAACTAGCCTACCTAGCCAGGGTAGCCAGGGGACGGTTCTCTGGCTAGGTATTCCTAAATTTAAAGACAGATCGTAATTATAAAACCTAGCCAGAGAACCGTCCCCTGGCTAGGTTTAGAGGTATGGGGATTAGTTTTTGTCGGAACAGTTGCATCCGGCTGAACCCGGCTGGCTATAGGGACAGCCGGGGCAATGGACACCCTTCTTTTTATATGCAATCAGCTTGGCTACAGCTCCGCCGATTATCACTAATAATACTAACGCAAGAATAATGTTATCCAACATTTATACCGCCTCCTTTAATTTCTGAGAACCTCTCTGCTCGTTGCTGTTAATAAGATAGAAAATTACCGACGCAAATAGCAGCACCGCAAACAACCCCGGAATTGCCCCGCTTCCGAAACTTCCGGTTGTAACCAGAGTGCCAATCTGGTAAACAAGATAAGCAACGGTGTATCCAACTCCAAATTGGAAGCCAACCCCGGCCCACAGCCATTTTTTACTGTCCATTTCGGCATTCATCGCACCAATTGCTGCAAAACATGGTGGGGTGAAAAGATTGAACACCAGGTAAGCCAGGGCGCTTACTGAGCCTAAACCCATTAC
>CAZCHW010000221.1:0-4203 GCA_964498375.1 uncultured Syntrophomonadaceae bacterium
AAGGCTGGACTGAAAGTCTTAGTTCTCGATAAAAGATCGGCTGCCGGCCAGGGAGAAAATAAAGTCGCTATTGGTGGAGTAAGAGCCACACATTCAGATCCCGGTAAAATCAGTTTGGGGTTGGAAAGTATCAGGATATTTTCCACCTGGAAAGAACAATACGGTTTTGATCTGCAGTGGAAACCGGGTGGCTACTGTTTTCCTGTTTATGACCAAATCATTGAAGATACACTGAAAAGTTTACTGCCCGTTCAAAAAGGCTACGGGCTAAATATCAACTGGGTTGGACCTGAAGAGATTAAAGAAATTATTCCGGGTATTAACCCGGATGGTTTACGCGGGGGAACATACTCACCCGATGATGGCCAGGTTTCCTCAATCCTGGCCCCGATAGCATTTCAGCGTCAGGCCGAAAGCTGTGGTGCCGAATATCATTTTAATGAGCAAGTGACTGGTTACCAGAGGTCTGGTGATCGTGTTACCGGAGTAATCACCGATAAAGGGCGCTATTCTGCTGATTGGGTAGTTCTGGCAGCCGGCTCTGACGCTGCAGAACATGGACCTCTGCTTGGCATAGAAATTCCGGTCACTCCCGATTCACACGAGGCAGGTATTTCAGCACCAGTTGAACAATTTCTTGCGCCATTAATTGTCGATCTGCGCCCCGGGCCGGAAGGCAAAACTACTAATTTTTATTTTGGCCAGAATAGCAAAGGGCAGATTATTTTCTGTTATACACCGAAAGATCTTTTCATCGGAACCGATCGGGAATCGTTATCTGAGTTCTTACCGGTTCTGGCCAGCCGGATGATTGCATTGATTCCAAAATTTAAGAATCTGCTGGTTCGCCGGGTCTGGCGGGGTTGTTATCCGATGACTCCAGATGGTGTTCCGATAATTGACTTTGCCAGGGAACTGGAAGGGTTGATTCTTGCTGTAGGGATGTGCGGACAGGGGTTAATGCTTGGTCCTGGTGTAGGCATGAATATAGCATCAATGATTACCGCAAGCCGGCCTTGTATCTCTGAGGAAGCCCAGGCTTGTTTTAGCTGCGATCGTGATATTTATGCTGCCGATTCAGAAGCCTTAAAATAAAATAACAACTACAATCATCCTGTATATATCTGGAAAGCTCTCTTGCTAAAAGCCGATTATTTAGATAGAATACTTGCTAAGACCTTAAAAGCAGGGGAGTTAGGATATATGAAAACATTCAAGATTGGTGTCATCGGTTGCGGAGCAATGGGTTCTGCCCTGGCCAGGGGAATGGTCAAAGCAGGAGATATTGATCCCCAATCCCTTTACCTCTACGATTTAGATCAGGAACGCATGAATCAGCTCGCCGGGGATATTAAAGCTAATCCGGTTAGGAACCTCGCTGATTTTGTACCGTTATGCAGCCACATATTTATTGCTGTTAAGCCACAAGATACTGAAGGCCTTCTATATTCTATCAAGCCTTTCATTAAACCGGAACAGGTATTTGTTTCAATTGCTGCTGGAATTACAATTGATTTTATTGAAGCTTGCCTGATCTCCGGTACTAAGGTGATCAGATTAATGCCGAATACCCCTTGCTTGATCGGGGAAGGGACAATAGCTCTGAGTACCGGCGATGCTGTATCAGATGAGGAGAGACGTGAGGTAGAAAAACTGCTTAAGCCTTTAGGGCTGACTTTAAGGCTGCCGGAAAAATTAATGGATGCAGCAACCGGACTCAGTGGTACCGGCCCTGCCTATGTTTACCTTTTTATTGAAACAATGATTGACGCCGGTGTTTCCGTTGGGATCAGGCGGGATGTGGCATCAAAAATGGTAGTTCAGAATGTAATCGGGGCTGCAAAAATGCTGGAAAGCAATGTTCAACATCCTGCTGAACTGCGCAACACTGTTACATCGCCTGCCGGCACGACCAGTTCTGCTCTGTTGGTCTTAGAAGAAACCGGTTTTCGCAGCTGTTTGATTAAGGCAGTCAGAGAAGCAACCAGAAGATCTGAAGAATTACGATTAGGTTAACCGGGATCATAGAGAAATCAACAAAAAAAGGAGGACAATCAATGCAACGATTTCAAGAAGCTCTTACCAATAAATTGCCCATGCTGGTGGATACAACACTAAGGGACGGAGAACAGACCGCTGGAGTGGTCTTTTCCAATCGGGAAAAACTGCGGATTGCCAAGATGCTGGATAATCTGGGAGTACATCAGATTGAGGCCGGAATTCCTGTCATGGGTGGCGATGAGAAAGAAGTTATCAGGGAAATTGTATCGTATAACCTGAAGGCAAGTATTATGGCCTGGAACCGGGCCAATGTGGAAGATATCAAGCATTCGATTGACTGTGGAGTAGATGCAGTCGCAATCTCGATTTCAACATCTGATATTCATATTGCCCACAAACTGCGGACATCAAGGGAATGGGTGCTTGAAAATATGATTAAAGCAGTAGAATTTGCCAAAAAACAGGGCCTTTACATATCTGTTAATGCCGAGGATGCATCTCGCAGCGACCTAGATTTTATAATCAAATTTGCCAAAGAAGCTCAGTCTGCAGGAGCGGATCGACTACGTTTCTGCGATACAATTGGCGTTCTCGAACCCTTTAAAACCTATGACATAATCAGTGAATTAATTGAAAAAACCGGCATGGAAATTGAGATGCACACCCATAATGATTTTGGTATGGCAACAGCAAACTCCCTGGCCGGTTTAAAAGCTGGGGCCAGGTTTATCGGTGTTACTGTAAACGGGCTTGGTGAAAGAGCCGGCAATGCCGCCCTGGAAGAGGTGGCCATGGCCTTAAAACATCTTTATGGAGTTAACCTTGGGGTTAACACCCGTGATTTCCGCAATTTGTGCGAATATGTTGCCAGGGCTTCAGGCAGGCAACTCTATCCCAGCAAACCAATTGTCGGAACCAACACTTTTGCCCATGAATCGGGGATACACGCTGACGGAGTAATTAAGAATCCTGCTACCTACGAGGTATTCAGTCCCGAAGATGTAGGGTTGGAAAGACAGATTGTAATCGGTAAACATTCAGGCTCTACAGCAATCAAGATGAAGTTTGTTGAATACGGGATCGACCTGTCCGATGAAGAGGCAGCTGACCTGCTGAAGGCAGTTCGCTCAGTAACCGTTGATATGAAGCGGACATTATTTGATAAAGAATTGATGTATATATACGAAGATTATCTTTATGAAAAAAAACTGACTCCGACTGTAGGGAAACCGGAGCTAAGCGAGTAAGTAATTATCGATATGCAACCTGAAATTTGAGGTCGGATTATGAAGAAACAATTGTTCTGTACAATTGATATCGGCGGCACCAAACTGCTCCTGCTTTTAATTGATCAGGCAGGGAAGGTTGTTTTTCGTGAAAGTAAACCGACACCAGTGCCGGCTGAACCTTTAAGCCTGATTGCAGTTGTTAAAGACCTGCTCGGTGAGGCTGCGACCCGCACGAAGTATAGCCCTGAAGAAGAATTGACCGGGATTGGAATATGTATTGCCGGGTTTATCGAAACAGAGAAGGGAATTGTTCACCAATCCCCGAACCTTTTCTGGGAGAAAGCAGTTCCGTTACAAAACATTTTCGAGGGAGTCTTTAAATGCCCGGTAATCATAGAAAACGACGCCAACGCTGCGGTTGTCGGTGAGGTTTATTATGGGTCGGCCAGGGGTCACAGTCACTGTATCTATCTTACGATCAGTACCGGTATTGGTGGAGGACTGTTTCTTAACGGAAGGTTGTACCGCGGGTCAAAAGGTTTTGCCGGAGAAATTGGTCATATCAAACCGTTTGGACAGGGACGAACCTGCAGATGTGGCGGCAATAACTGCCTGGAAATCTGGGCTTCCGGCAGATCAATTGCTGACAGCGCCAAAGAGCTGCTTGGCATAAATGATTTTGACGGTCAAAAAATTGATACCGCCTGGGTTTTTAATGAAGCAGAACATGGTAACCTGTTAATGCAACGAGTGATAGAGGATGCAGCCTGCAAAACAGGTCAGGGTCTGGCTAATCTGGTTACATTGCTTAACCCTGGATGTATTGTAGTCGGTGGGGGTGTAGCAGCAGGCAGACCGGGGTACTTAGAAAAAATTATTAAAATTATTCGGGCGGAAGCGATCAGGCCCGCAGTCGAAGTTGCACATGTCGATGTTGTTCCTGCTGCTCTTGAACCGGAGGCGGGTATATGGG
>CAZCHW010000222.1:0-4196 GCA_964498375.1 uncultured Syntrophomonadaceae bacterium
CTGCGTCAGCTTAATATGCTGGAGACAATGGTTAACAACGACCTCTACAATATTAACCGCTTGTTCGAAAGTGTAACCGGAAAAGATATAGAAACTGTGGTTGATCAGATTTGTGATTCTGAGCAGGTGTTTGTGATCGGCTCGTATTCTTCGGGATATCTGGCCCAGTACTTCGGTTATAACCTGGCCAAGGTAAAACAAAATGTGGTTACCTTAAGCAGGGACAGTACAGATGCCTTCAATTTTTTCCTGTCCTGTAACGAGAAAACTTCGGCGTTTATATTTTCTTTTCCCCGCTACCCACGTAAGATGCAGCTATTGGGTGAGGCTTTCCGCAAAAAAGGAGCCAGGGTAATCGGGGTGACCGACAGCATCATGTCTCCTTTAAAAGCGGTTTCCCACCAACTGCTTGTAATTCCGCAGCGATACACTTCTTTTACTGATCCGGGGTGTTCAATAATGCTGCTGCTGCAGACTATTTTAATGGAGTATGTTGCGCGTAATCCGGATGAAATGGAAAAATGCCTGCAGGAATTTGATCAATATGTAGACTGCATCAAGTTTCTATAATTTAAGTATAATTTAAGAGAAATAGATTGTATTTAAGAGGCAGGCGGTTACTGGTCGGCGAGCTTGTTCATTTTTGCGATGTAGCCGTCAACGTTAAATTTTGATTTGCTGCCCTTATAGCTCATATAGCGTATTTTCCCGAAGATCGGCCTTTGAAACCAGGCCCGATCATGAACTCCTCCAATGCTCCAGGCAATGCCGGCATAACCGTTAGGATCTCGTCCGTCCAGGGAGTAGTGATTATTTAATTTAATTGCCCATTCGAGAGCCAGTTCAGCAGAATCGCTCCATTCCAGAATTTTCTTAGCCCAGTACATTCTCAGGTAGCCGTGCATTTTTCCGGTCAGGACCATTTCCTGCTGAGCAGCGTTCCAGAGCGAATCGTGCGTAGCGGCGGTTTCGAATTCCCGATAATTATAAATGTGCTCCCGCGGATCTTCCGCATGATCCGCTAAAGTTTCCCGAGCCCAGCGGGGAAATGCTTCAATGCTGTCGTAACGGTTATTATAGTAGCAAAAGTTGTCGGAAAGTTCCCGTCGAACGATCAGTTCTTCCAGAAAGGATTCGCTGTTAATACCCGGTTCTTCTGCCTGTTTGATCAGCCAGGCCAGCTTTTGGGCGCTCAATTGACCAAAATGGAGATAAGGTGACAGGTTGGACTGGCCGTTTAAAACAGGGTTATTGCGTTCAGTCTCATAGCTGGCTAACCTGTTTTCAATGAATTGTTGCATAAACTGCCGGGCGGCGGTTTCTCCAGACTTGTAAATGTAGGTCTGCCTGGCCTGGCCGGAATGGGTTAACCATTTTTGCTGCTCCTTTGGAGCAGATATTTTAAACTTTCGCTGAAGCTGGTAGGGATGCCTGATCAGTGCAGGAAAATCAGTCAGGTAAGAAGGTAACAGCTTTTTTAGTTTGGGACGTATGGTATAGGCAGCATATTCCTGCTTTGGTGAGGCAACCCAACAGGGAACAATATTATGGGCATCAATCAGGTGGCAGGCTAAACCAAGGTTAGAGGCCAAGTTTTCCTGCCATTGGCGATTGATTCTCAAAGGGTTAAAATCGCAGACTAAACCACCGGCTTTGAGTTCCCGGCAAAAACGGGCAACTTCTTGATCGGGGTTGCCTTGCAGAGAAATAAAGGTGATCTGCAATTTTTTCAGCCTGCCTGTTAGTTCATTTAGCCCCTCGAGCATAAAGCGGTATTGTGGAGCTGTTGCACCCAGGTAATCCGGGGTCAGGCAAAATAGCACCAGTAAAGGCTCCTTAAGGGTCAGAGCCAATTCCTGAGCATAGAGTAAAGCCCAATTATCATCAACTCGCTGATCCCGGCTCATCCAGTAGATTACCGGGCCCTGGCGCAGGGGAACTTGGTTAAGTTTTCGAACCCTGTCCTGCTGAACCCTGTTTGATCTGTTCTCCAAATTTTCTGCTCCTCTCCCATGCTATTAATTATCTCAATCTATCTAACCCCTGTAAAGCAGTTTTCATTATAACCGGTCCTTGACAGACTATATTCTATCGGTTATAATTGTTGCAGGGTAATTTACCCTCTAACCTGAACGATAAAGGCAAACCTGCCGAAAGGTGGGGACGCAAAGCCGAAGGGTCTAACGCTCGTAAAGAGCTATGACAGCCTGGCCGCCGAAACTGGTTTTTTTGTTGTAAAAAGTGGAGAATTAGTGGAGAATGCTAGTGCAGTAACTCCGGTTAATCTGGTCGGTTAGCCGGGAAAAAAAACAACCTGACCGACAAAGGCAAACCTGTTGAAAAGCAGGGACGCAAAGCCAAAGGGTCTAACGCTTGTAACGAGCTATGACAGCCTGGCTACCGAAACGGGTTTTTTGTTTCACCTTTGTCGGTCCCTCATGAAGGAGGGACTTTTTAATGAAAAAGAATGTTATCTTTAGTCTGCTGGTCAGTGTGATGGTCCTGGCAGTAATGGCCGGGGCAGGGATGTACTTGTTGGCAGAAGACAATCAGGAGCTTTTGGCAGGCGGGCTTGTAGATGCCGCAGCCGCAGAAGCTAACCTGGTAACCGCATTAGACAGTGCCGATGAAAAACCTGATTTAAGTGCCGGAATAATTGAAGAAAATAACGATGAAGCACTTGAAAGTGGAGATGCAGCAGAAGCTGATGGAAAAGAAACTGAAGTTTCTGCAGCCACTGCACCGGTTGCTGCTGTTTCAGATCAAGTAGCAGCTGCTCCGGTGGAAGATCCGGCAGATGAATCACCAGCTTCAGCGTATGAATCCGCTGTTGTGCAAACCGCCGCGAAGGCTCCGGTTGATTACAGGGCAGAAGAAAAAGCCCAGGAATCGAGTCAATCTGTTGAAGCGCCAGCGGCTTCTCCTACCGGCAACGAAGCAGTGATTGAGACTGCAGCACAACAGGTCAGTGCTTCCCGCCCGGTTACTTACTCCTGGGGTTCAACCGGGAACTACACCTTCCGCATGGAGGTTAAAGTAACCAATAATGGCAGTGATACATCGCAAAACGTAACGGTAGCTGTTCCGTTGCTTGAGAACAGTTCGCCCTACCAAACAACAACTTTGAAATCAACGAACTTTGATATAGTATCGACATCCGGCCGGGTCAGAACATTTAACCTGGGCGATCTCGCTCCCGGAGAAAGCAAGACAATCATCGCCGATTTTGCCATTACAGTTAAAACTGTCTCGATTAATTCGACTAACGAAACAGTAGAAAAAGCCCGTCAAATTTTTGAAAAGCATGCCGGATCGGGTAACTGCCGTGATTTGGCCAGAGCTTTTATTAATGAAAGTCGCAATAACGGGATTAATGCCCGGGAAGTAATCGGGTTTGCCCGTCCTCAGCGGGGAGCGATGACCGCAGGGTCGCTGCAGGGAAGCCGTCACAGTTGGGCGGAGTTCTATGTAGATGGACTCGGTTGGGTGCCGGTAGACTTAACTTTTAAGTATTTCGGCAGTTTTCCCTATACTTCGCATATCGTTGAAAGCTACAGCGACCAGTCTCTAAAGGTCAATTTTACTGGTGGCAGTCTTAGCGCAACATGGAGCAACGCTATCCTTTAATGCATCCCTCCTTCAATTAAAAAGAGATGCATTGTTAACCAGAGCAAGGCCCCGGTCCTCCACTACCGGGGTCTTGCTCTTTAATTATCTCAGGTTTCATCACAGGAGCGGGAATATCTCTGATTGACAGTCTACCCGGGCAGGTTAGAGCAGCCTCAATAGCGAATTATCCATCAAGAGAAAATATTTGAGAGAATTGCCAACAAGGAGGAACAATGGACAAAGAGAAATTGGCTAAAGCACAACCGGTAAAGGCCTATAAAAACCTTGATTTTTTGAATAGCTCTGAAGCGCGGACAATCAGAATCCTTTCTGAATTTCTTGAGCCGCTGCAACGGTTTTCCAGGGAAAAGATACAAAATACGATTGTGTTTTTCGGTTCAGCTCGCACCAAAGATTTAGAGAGTGCTGAAAAAGATATTAATCTTATCGAACAGAAACTCAAAGAAGGCAGTAGCCCTGCAGAACAATTCGAAAGCGGCGAAGATGAGCTGGAGTTTGCCCGCAGACAGTTGTTTATGGCTCGGTACTACGAAGATGCCGTTGAGCTGGCCAGGAGATTAACTGAG
>CAZCHW010000223.1:0-4192 GCA_964498375.1 uncultured Syntrophomonadaceae bacterium
TGGCCATCTGTTCCGGCTGCATTCCCCTTGAGGTCAGGGTTGGGGTACCTAACCTGATTCCGCTCGGGTCGTTGGCTCCCCTGGGGTCAAAGGGTATCACGTTCTTATTTACTGTAAGGTTAACACTCTCCAGCAAAGCTTCGGCTTCACGACCGGAGATCTCTTTGCTGCGCAGATCGAGCAGCACTAAATGTGTATCGGTTCCACCGGTGACCAGGTCAAAACCATAGTTGACCAGGTTTTCTGCCAGTGCCAGGGCATTGGCTAACACTGTTTTCTGATAAGCGACGAATTCCTCAGTGGCAGCTTCACGAAACGCAACTGCCTTTGCTGCGATTACATGCATCAGCGGTCCGCCCTGCAGGCCTGGAAATACCGCTTTATCTATACGCTGGGCATATTCAGCCTTGCAAAGAATCATGCCCCCGCGGGGACCCCGGAATGTTTTATGTGTTGTTGCTGTGATTATATCAGCGCTTTCTACCGGGCTGGGGTGAACTCCTGCAGCAATAAGGCCGGCGGTGTGAGCCATGTCAACCATGAAGATTGCGTCACATTCAGCGGCGATTTGCTTAAAACCGTTAAAATCGATCTGCCTGGGGTAAGAGCTAGCTCCGGCAATTATAATTTTTGGCCTTATTTTAAGGGCGGTTTGCCTAACCTGATCAAGATCAATAACCTGGCTTTGCCGATCAACCCCATAGCTGTAAGCCTCGTAATAACGGCCGGAAATGTTGACCGAACTGCCGTGAGTGAGGTGCCCACCGTGGCTTAAATCCATCCCAAGCAAACGTTCTCCGGGCTTGAGCATCGCCAGGTAGACTGCCATATTGGCTGAAGTGCCTGAATGGGGCTGGACATTTACATGCTCAACATTAAATAATGACCTGGCCCGCTCACAGGCCAGTTTCTCTGCCTGGTCTACACAGCCGCATCCACCGTAATAGCGGGCAGCTGGGTAACCTTCGGCGTATTTATTGGTCATTACCGAGCCCTGGGCTTCAAGAACTGCTCTGCTGACCAAATTTTCTGAGGCAATCATAATCAGGGTGTCTTGCTGACGTTTTTCTTCGCCCTCTATAGCGGCGGCAATCTCTGGATCGGTCTGTTGCAAGGATGCTGTGGACAAAAGTTGTGAAAGGTTATTCATTCTCTTTTTAGTCATCTCCATATTTATTGTTCTGTTGCATCTAAACTTTGGGGAGCAAAATTTCGGACAATCGGGATTAAGCTGCAGAATACATTAGTTTTCCAACTCGCTGATTTTATCAAGACGCCTGATATGACGTCCTCCGGAAAAAGTTGTGTTTAAAAAGGTATCTACAATGTCAAAGGCCAAACCCGGACCGGTAACCCGGGACCCCAGGGCCAAAATATTGGCATTGTTATGTTCCCTTGCACAGCGGGCAGAATACGTTTCGGCGCACAGGGCTGCACGAATTCCTTTCTTCTTGTTGGCCGCAATCGACATTCCGATACCTGTACCGCAGATCAGGATTCCGAATGCACACTCCTGACTTAAAACTGCATCGGTCACCGCGGCTGCCAGATCGGGATAATCGGCGCTTTCTTCAGAAAATACGCCGCAATCTTTAACGTTATAAGCAGCTGCCTGCAAGTGCTCTATCAGTTCGTTTTTCAGTCGATAACCGGCATGGTCACTGCCAATTGCTAGTTTCATGCTGTTTTCCCTCCTTTAATTTCTGAATAAGATTCTTTAAGCAGTGACGGATATCCTCTAACACAGCCCGATATTTCATTAGGCCCTGCCCGATCGGATCGTCAATCTCTTTTCCCGAAAGACAACCGGCATACTCTGAGAGAAGAAACACTTTACCGGCTGCAGAGGGAAAACGGGCTAACATCTGGCTTTTATGGTTTCCGGTCATCACCAGAATCAGGTCAGATTCTTCTACGGCACTGCGATCTAATCCACGGGATCGAAAATTACTAATTCCAGAAATTCCTTCCCGGTCCAGCAGGTTAAGGACTTCAGCAGCTGCCCGTTCTCCGTCGAAAGCAGATAGCCCAGCAGAGGATACTTCAACCTGAAAAGGCAATTTAACTGTTGAAAGTTCTTTTTTTAATAGCGCCTCTGCCATGGGGCTGCGGCAGGTGTTTCCTGTGCAGACAAAGAGAATGTGAAGCATGGGTAAATCTCCTTTTCCGACCTGGTTACAAAGATCTTTATTCAGGGTTGCAGTATTTAAAAAACTTTAAGTACCCGGACCGCCGCCTTGAACAACCTGTTCATAACAGCCAGGCCAAGACCCTCTTTTTCTGTCGCTTCAGCAACGATCAAGTCAACACCCTCTGTATCCATTCGGCGTAAAACGCGATAAAGCCTGGCGGCATAACGCTGCTGAATATCTAAACTACTTCCGGCACCTGCTGCAGCAGCAAAGATAGTTCCAATCTTGAAACCTCTACTGCGATAGTAAGCACCAAGCTCTTCCATCAACCGGTGCCTTTGTTCAAGCGTTCCTGTAATCAGCAGCAGCGGTGCCCGGGGGGAATAATGGCGATACTTCATACCAGGTGAGCTGGGTCGTTCAGTGTCTAAACCCGTCCCGGCTACCAGCAGGCGGCAACCCAGGGCTTCTTCAAGTGCTTCCCGGGATATTCCGCCAGGTCGCAGAATTACCGGAACTGATCCTGTAAGATCAAGAACTGTCGATTCAACGCCAATTTTGCAGGAACGAGCTTTTAAAACTGCGTCGATTCTTCCAGTCAAGTCTTCAAGGACATGCTGGTAAGAAGTAGGGCTGGGTCTGCCCGAACGGTTGGCGCTCGGTGCCGCCAGGGGTACTCCGGCGCGCCTGATTAATTCCAGGGCAACCGGATGGTCGGGCATTCTAACGGCAACTGTAGCCAAGCCACCGCTTACCAGATCGGGGATAGCCCGGCTTTTTGGCAAAACCAAGCTTAAAGGGCCGGGCCAGAAGTATTCGGCCAGCTTTTCTGCCCTTTCCGGCACATCAACGGCAACCTGCTCAAGCTGGCTGAATGCTGCAATATGAACGATCAGGGGGTTATCAGAAGGCCTGCCTTTTGCTTTAAATATTTTTTCCAGTGCGGTTACATCCAGAGCCGAGGCCCCTAAACCGTAAACAGTTTCAGTCGGAAATGCGACAATACCACCACCACGGATCAATGCAGCTGCCCGGTTCAGACCCTTTGCATCACTGTTAAGTAAAAGTGTTCCGTTTATTTTTAACTTTTTATTTGCCATAAGAATTCACCTGTGCTGAGGGAAGAGCGCAAGTAATCAGTCGGCCAGGATCAGGTCGGCAATGTTGTTGGCATGATCGCCGACTCGCTCAAGATTACTTAGTAAATCAAGATAGATTACCCCGGAAGCAGGGTAACATTTTTTCGTGTTAATTCGATCGATATGCATTTTCCGCAACAATTTTTCCTGGTCGTCCACTTCAAAATCCTCATTTACTACCCAGTCTGCAAGGTCCTTTTCGTTCAGCTCAAAAGAACGAACTGCCGTCTCCAGCATCTTGCTTACCTTTTGATAGAACTCGGTAATTTCCTCCAGGGCAGCCGCAGAGAAAGGCAGCCGGTCTTCCACTTTCGCCTCGCCAAGCTGCATGATATTCTCAGCATGATCGCCAATACGTTCCAGGTCGTTGGCTGCCGACATCAGGTTGGCAACCATTTTCGATTGTTCCTTTGACATCGAATGCTGCGATAGCTCGGCAAGATAAATGTTAATTTCTTTTTCCAGCCCGTCTACCAGCTCTTCCATCTGCTCAATATGCTTTATCTTTTTCAAATCGCCGATCAAAAATACCTGCATGGATTCATCAAGCATTTCCCGGGCAATACCGGCCATTCTGAGCAGCTCTTTTTTGGCCCCGCCGATCGCCACTGGCGGAGTTTTAAGGATTCGAACATCGAGGTATTTTGGGCCAAAATCAATTTTTTCGTCCTCTCCGGGAATAATCCGGCAGATCAGACGGGAAAAGAATTTCAGAAAGAGTAAAAAGATTACCGTGTTAATAATGTTAAATATTGTATGGGTATTTGCAACCTGGCGCGGCACTGTTGAAGCAGTTTCCATCATGATTTCAGTGAACGGCTCAAGCAATATCACGGCCAAAACTACCCCGATAAGATTAAACATAACGTGAGCCAGCGCCGCACGACGGGCAGCCACATTAGCACCGATGCTGGCCAGGAT
>CAZCHW010000224.1:0-2787 GCA_964498375.1 uncultured Syntrophomonadaceae bacterium
TCCCCTTGCTGCCTTCGGTCCCGATAGAAGCAAATGCCTCAGCTCCACCCTCTTTAAGGATCAAAGGGATATTGGCCAGCGTTTCGACATTATTAATGGTCGTCGGTTTACCGAAGAGGCCTGCCTGGGCAGGAAAAGGGGGCCTGGGTCGGGGCATGCCCCGTTTACCTTCAATTGAAGCTAACAGGGCAGTCTCCTCACCGCAGACAAAGGCACCCGCCCCTTCTTTAATGTTAATTTTGAATTTGTAACCGTACCCTAAAATATTTTCACCAAGCAGGCCGTACTCCTCAGCCTGTCCGATCGCCAGTTTAAGGCGCTTGATCGCCAGGGGGTATTCAGCCCGGCAGTAGATATAACCTTCATCGGCCCCGATCGCTCTGCCGCAAATTAACATTCCTTCCAGAATGGCATGGGGATCGCCTTCGAGAATGGAACGGTCCATAAATGCACCGGGGTCTCCTTCATCTGCGTTGCAAACAACATATTTTTTCTGGCCCGGAGCCTTGAGAGTAAATTCCCACTTTAACCCCGTTGAAAAACCTGCACCACCGCGGCCTCGCAGCCCCGCTTGTTTTACTTCCTCGCATATGGCCGCCGGTTCGAGCTGCATAGCCCGGGTAAAAGCGCGGTAACCGCCGCGCATGATGTACTCATCAATATTTTCCGGATCAATTACGCCGCTGTTGCGCAGAACATTAAATTTCTGCTTGGCATAGAAGGGAATTGTATCGGTGAAACGGGCCGGGGCATCTACATCCGGGCCCTTGTAAAGCAACCTTTCCACTACTTCTCCGCCGATCAGATGCTTTTCTACAACTTCCGCCATATCTTTAGGCTTAAGCCGGCAGTAAAAGACCTGATCAGGGTAGACTACGATGATTGGTCCAACTTCGCAAAAGCCGGGGCAACCGCCCATGACAATGCGATATTTATCGCGGATACCCTGCTTCTCGAGCTCCGCAATTAAAGACTCTTCAACTGAGTGAGAACCCGATGAAAGGCAGCCGGTAGCGCCGCAAATCATTAAATGTTTTTCATACAAATCTGGTAAACCTCCTCCTGGAATGCCATGGCTATTGCAGGCCTTAACAGATTACAAACTGATCGTTTAAGGCAACTTTGTCGATAATCGCTCTGCGTTTGTCGGAACAACTCTGATCGGAATGGCATATTGGTCCTTCAACACAGCAGATCACGAAATCCTTGCAGGGTTTTTCCTTGCTATGTGTGCACTTAACGCAACAGTGATCGATAAATTTTTCCATTGTAGCCTCCTGGTTATTCATAACTGTTCAGTATATCCTTAATTTTATCGGGAGTAAGGCGGCCGTGAGGGTTGTCATTAATCATAATCACCGGCGCCAGCGCACAGGCGCCGATACAGGCTACTTCCTCGAGTGTAAACCTTAAATCATCGGTTGTTTCCCCGCTCCCGATTCCGAGAATTTCTTCAATACGTTCAGCAATTTTTGGGCTGCCCTGAATGTGACAGGCTGTTCCCTTGCAAACCCTTATAATATACCGGCCTCGCGGTTTCATCTTAAACTGGGCGTAAAAGGTGGCGACTCCATAAAGGCGGCTTAAAGGAATTCGCATCGTTTGCGAAACAAATTCCATCGCCGGTCGGGGCAGGTAGCCGTAATGTTCCTGCACTTTTTGCAGTACCGGAATGACCATTTCTTTTTTTCCGATATAGGGTTCGATTAAAGCGCCAAGGCCGCTTAAATCAACTTCCTGCATTGTTACTGCCTCTGCTTCACTGTTCAATAGTACAACCTCCTGTAGAGAACCTGCGCGTTGTTATCACAGGCGAACGCCTGCCGGTGCAGGTTCAACCTGGCAAAATAACCGGTTTAAATTTAACCGGAGATAAACTATTTTACAACCACTTAAAGTTATCCGGTTTATTATAATTCCCTCTAGATAGTCTTCAATCCTGCCGGGCTGTTAAAAAGTTTAAACCACTAGCACCGGGGTAAAATCGACCCCGTCTGCAGCAACAAACCGGTACTGGACATTGTTTCGGATTCCCTGGTATACATAATCGCGCCCCTCATCATGGATATGGCCAAATACACAAATATTTACCCCGTACTCTTCCAGCAGGGCTGTAAAGGCGCTCGGTTGATTTTTTCGGTTAAAGGGGGGGAAATGCAGGGCGGCAATTAAGCTGCCCGGGTTCAAGTGAGACGCGCTCTCAAGCGATAGCTTTAAGCGCTGCACTTCACGCAGGTAAATCTTTTCATCTTCAGCACTGTCAAACCCGGTATCCCCGGGGCAGATCCAGCCACGGGTGCCACAGATAACCTGATCTTCCCAAACAAAAAAGTCATTTTGCAGGGCGTGCAAGGTCGGTGGCAGAACCGAGCGCACTTTACCAATGGAAGACCACCAGTAGTCGTGGTTTCCCCGAATCATCAGTTTGGTGCCCGGTAAAGTATCCAACCACTGCAGATCCGGTAAGGCTTCGGGCAGCCTCATTGCCCAGGATATGTCACCATTTAGAATTACCAGGTCATCGTTGTCGACCAGGTTGTGCCAGTTTTCTTTGATCTTCCGGGGATGATCATCCCATTCCCCGCCGAAAATATCCATCGGCTTATCCTGCTTGTGCGAAAGATGCAGATCACCTAAAGCAAATATTGACATGCCTTAACCCCATTGTTGTTAGATAATTTTAAGCTCATCTTTATCCTACTAAATTAGGAAGGGGAATGCAAAAGGCACTTTTTTCTGCTTATTAGGATTATTATCGCTGTAAATTAAGCTTTGCAAATATTTTTA
>CAZCHW010000224.1:2797-4149 GCA_964498375.1 uncultured Syntrophomonadaceae bacterium
TATAAAATGATAAAATGTCACTATGATTTAGGTTTGATATTAATCTAATGACTTTACTGCACAAGGAGGTTAATAGTATTGGAAAAGAGCAGCGCTAAACGCCCCCGCCGTTACTTACGCAGCAGAATTACACGCAAGTTAATTTTAGACACCGCTCTCGAGGTTTTTCTATCTGAAGGTTATGCTAAAACTACTATTGCCAAAGTAAGCCAACAGGCTAAAGTCGGCTACGGCACTGTTTACAGCCACTTTAAAGGCAAAGACGACATTCTTAACAAAGTGGTTGACAATGTGCTTGACGAATTTTACCAGCTTCTGGATGTACCGTTCGCCCCGAAAACTCTGGCTGAAGCCCGGGCAGCATACTATGAACTTGTTCTTACATCATTCCGTTTATCCGAGCAGCACCGCCCGATCATGAAGGTATACCAGGAAGCCCTGGGGCAATCTCCTTCTATAGCCGCTCACTGGCAGAACATCATTGATCAATTTATAAAGAGCTCGGCCAAATCATTTGCCCATGCCCAGGAGAAAAAACTGGCCGACCAGTTTGATATTCAAACGGTAGCCAAGGCTTACATTTTACTAGTTGATCGATTTATCTGGGAAGTAGTTAATGAAAATGAAAAAGATCTGGAACATCTGGCCACAACTATTATTGACATGCTTTTTAACGGTTTCTTCAAAGGGGGAACAAAAAAGAAGTGATTAACCTTGTGGCCTGATCAGCCTGGCCTCGGTGATCACCAGGTCGACCGGTCGGTCCCACTGTTCCACCGGAATGGAAGACTCGATTTGCAGGTCAAAGACCAGGGCTACCAGCGGAGTTCCCGGCTTTAATAAAGTAAAAAAGCGATCATAGTAACCGCCTCCGTAACCAAGACGGTTCCCGTCCAGGTCAAACCCTACACCGGGCACAATCAACAGGTCGATCACTTCAGGCTGAACCGGAATTAAACGATCACTGCGCGGTTCAGGAATACCGTACGCGCCCGGGGCCAGATCACGGTCCCAGTCAGTAATTTTTGAAACAATCAATTCACGAGTTTCTGGCACAGCTTTCGGGGCAAGAGCAATCTTGCCCCGTTTAATTGTCTCTTCAACCATTGCCCGGGTCTCTACCTCACTGCCGAAGGAGATAAAAAACATAACCGCGCCTGCCTGGTTAAATTCAGGCAAATTGTAAAATTTTTCAGCAATCAGGCTGCTTTTTTCTCTGATCTCCCCGGCAGACAGCTTGTCCCGGGCTTCAATGATCCTTTTGCGCAGTTGTTTTTTGGCTTCCATGATTAGTTAAATCACCTGCCGGTTGTAAGTTTCTGGCTGATCAGGCTGGCACATTAATTAATCAT
>CAZCHW010000225.1:0-4128 GCA_964498375.1 uncultured Syntrophomonadaceae bacterium
CCTGCTAAGCACTGCCTGGATAAAACCTCTCCAGATTAATTCCCGCGGCAGCCCAAAAAAGAGAAATAGCAGCGGCAGTTGTAACAAGTCCATGATATCGTCTGTGCAAATCCCCTGGGGAAGACCGCGGACCGTCAAAATTATGAGTAATGCTGATAAAACAGCTAAAAAATAACCATGCCTGACCCTGTCTCTTCTCAGGCCAAGATCGAGGTAGTCTACCTTCCCGATCCTGGTTAAAATAACCAACATTACGATTACTATAGCATAACCGATTGAAGAATAAAAACCGGTCCAGCCAAAATGGTAAAACAGGATTTTAAATCCTGTGAAAACGATCACAGAGAATGGGGCCATCAGCAGACTTAAGGTGCCGGGCGGAGTGCTGCCAAGGTGAAACCAGTAGCGGGAATAGGCGTGATCAAGGGTGAATATTGATATTAAAAGCAGCATGATTAAAATGAAGTGAATGTATACAGAAAAGGTGCCGTACAAGGACCAGAAGGTATGCTCAGTATGAGGGGGCAACAGTGGCTCTCCCTCTGGCGTAAGGAAATAATAGTAATAAAGCCCTGTTTCGCTGTGGAAAACCAGAGGCACCATCTCATTCCATACTGACGGCAGCCCTACCTGTTTTGAGGCAAGATCTTCTACCTGCCTGAGAACAGATTCATCTTCAACGGGCAAAAAAATGTTACTGCCCCGAATTTCTTCAAAAAAGAAATCTTCGACAGCGATAAAAAGGCCCCCGGTATCATCAGGTCCGCGTGTTAAACCGTTTTGATCATAATGGCCACGGCCCAGCAGCAGATAACTGCGCCCACCGCCGGATTCATTCAGGGTGGTGATCAGCCCTCCTTCAGGAAAATCAACCACAAACCCGTCTACTTCAAACGACCAGGGTTCAAATTGATTGACTGCAGTAACATCATAATCATAGGGTTTGACTCCCAGGGTGTTTGGAATAAGAGCGGTTAAAATAAAAATTGCGACAACAAGTACCGTGGTTATCGTTAACAGGATTATTAAAGCGACAAAATTGTTTTTGCCGGCCAGTTTGTTCAGCAACAAATATATTTCCTCCTCAAGTGTTTCGTGATGTCAAAATGCTCACCTAAACTTCGACGCGAAGCTCAATTTTCCTCTAGTTACCCGGCGCTGTCTCCGGGTGGCTCAACCCTTGTCCCTTCTTTTCAAAGGCAGGCCTATCTGTTATAGTTTATTTATTAGATTTTCTTTACTTAAACTTAACAGAGACAGAGAGCTACCTGATCGGAATCTGTCCGGGCAGCTCCAATTATACATAGATCATTAGAAAACTCAAGCCGGGGTGAATCGTATGTTTTTAGCCATAGATGTAGGCAATACAAATATCATGCTTGGAGTATACCGCGAGGATGCAATCCAGGTGTACTGGCGACTGGCAACCAGGCGGGACAGTACGGAAGACGAACTGGGCATGGTGGTAAAAAATCTGCTGCATAACAGCAGGATTAGTATGAGTGATATAGATGCAATAGCTATTTCTTCAGTAGTTCCACCGCTGATGTATTCGCTGGATCGGATGTCCCGCAAGTATTTCCAGGTTGAACCGCTAATTATCGGGCCGGGAGTTAAAACCGGTTTGAATATTTTAACCGACAACCCCCGTGAAGTTGGAGCCGACCGGATTGTTAATGCAGTCGCGGCCCTGCGTTTATACGGCAGCCCCCTGGTTATAGTTGATTTTGGCACTGCAACTACTTTTTGTGCGCTGAACCAAAACGGTGATTACCTGGGTGGGGCAATTGCACCAGGGATCGGTATTTCTATGGAGGCGCTCTTTGATCGGGCGGCAAAATTACCCCGGGTTGAAGTAATCAGGCCACCTTCGGTGATTGGCAGAGAGACAATTACAAGTATGCAATCAGGGATAATATATGGTTATGTTGGTCAGGTCGATGGGATAGTGCGCCGGATTAGCGCTGAGCTGGAGGGTGAACCTTTCGTGGTGGCTACCGGCGGCTTTGCCGGCCTGATTGGCAGTGAATCTGATACAATCCGGGAAGTGAATCCTCTGCTGACCCTGGAGGGTTTGAGGTATATCAATCAGCTCAACCAGAAGCGCGAATACTAGCAGTTTACAGGAGGTCTGGTTATGAATGTCGGTCTGGCACTCAGTGGAGGGGCAGCACGTGGTATAGCGCACATCGGTGTTTTGCAGTATCTTTCTGAAAGAGAAGTGAAACCTGTTTGTATTGCCGGGACAAGTGCGGGCAGTATTGCCGGAGCGCTATACTGTACTGGCAGGTCAATTGATGAAATTACTGAAATTGTGTCGCAGATGTCCTGGAAGGAACTGATTAAATTATCACTTCCCCGAAAGGGGATTATTAAAAGTTCAAGACTACTGAATATGCTGAAAGATGAGCTCGGTGATGTAACCTTTGACCAGCTCGAAACGCCCCTGATAGTTAACGCTGTAGATTTGCTGGAGGGTGAAGAGCTGGTGATGACTGAAGGCCCGGTGGCTGAAGCGGTTGCGGCCAGCTGTGCTATCCCGGGAATTTTTACTCCGGTCAGGTTGGAGGACCGGCTGCTGGTCGATGGGGGATTGCTGAATAATCTGCCTTCCGCACACCTTAAAGAGCGAGATGTCGATTTTATTATTGCTGTTAATGTTACCGCTCAAAAACCGCTGCACAAGGAGCCTGAAACAATATTTGAGGTGTTGATCCAGTCTTATGATATCATTCGGCGGCACCGTGATATTCCGGCATGCAGCAATGCCGATGCCCTGGTCGAGCCTGATTTAACCGGTTTTAATTACTGGGATACAGGAAAGTCGAAAGAATTGATTGAAAAAGGTTACCAGGCGGCGGCAGAAGCGCTTGACAATATTGACCTCTATAAAAAACAAAGCCGGCTGGCCCGTTGGTTCAGCAGGCGAAAATCCGGCTAAAGGAAGGGTTGTTACCAGTGACTGACTGCCTTGAAGCGTTAAAAAGCAGACGCAGTATCAGAAAATTTCAGAACAAACCACCTTCAACAGAGCAGCTTGAAATAATCATCGAAGCGGCCAGGTTAGCCCCGTCCGGCAGAAATCGGCAGCCCTGGCGTTTTGTTTTGCTGCAGGGAGATGAGCGGGATAGAATTGCCGGAGCGGTAGTCCAACCTTTCGTATTGCAGGCACCTGTTGTGTTTGTTTGCTGTCTCGATCAGAGGGCCTTTCTGCGCAGCCAGATAGAGCAGAGAATGCAGGAGCTGGTTAAAGCTGAGGTAGTTACTGAAGAAGCAGCCGATTATATCTATCGCAGCAAACTGCCTGAAGATCTGCAGGATGTAGTTGCCCCGGCTTCGGCTTATCTCGATCTTGGGATAGCTGTACAAAATATGGTTATTGCTGCAACTGCTCTTGGCCTGGGCAGTTGCTGGGTTAGGATGTTTGACCAGGCCCGGGTGCATGAGCTCTTAACCCTGCCGGAATACATTGAAGTGGTATCCCTGCTGCCGATCGGTTATCCTGATCAAGCTCCCTCGGTTCGCCCGCGGCTGAGCCAATCTGAAATTATGCTTGATCTCAAAAAGTGAAAGATTCTTCTGCCGGGTTTGGCCTGCCGTCTTCCGAAGTGGAGGCTATGACCATGTTCCGGCCTTCTTTTTTAGCCCGGTAAAGATTACGATCGGCCGCGTTAACAATATCTGCAGCGGAATCGCTTGACAGAGGAAAAGAAGCTAATCCGGCACTTGCGGTGATTTTGATCAGCTGGTCATTAACCTTGAATGTGCTTCCGGCCAGTTGATCGACAATTTTTTGAACCATGCTGATCGCTGCTGTTCCACTGGTCTCCGGCAGCAGCACGGCAAATTCATCTCCGCCATAGCGGGCAACGATATCGGCTGCCCGAAAGCCTGTTTGCAGTTTAGCAGCAACCAGGCTGAGCAGACGGTCACCCGCCGGGTGACCGAAGCGATCGTTGATTTCTTTAAAGCTGTCAAGGTCGAGGATAATTACTGAAAATACCTTATTGTAACGCCTGGCCCGATCAGCCTCTTTCTGAACAGCCTCTTTAAAGAAACTGTGATTATATAGTCCGGTCAGACCATCTCGCTGCGCCCTGATCGTTAAATGCTTGATTTCGGCTTTCT
>CAZCHW010000226.1:0-4086 GCA_964498375.1 uncultured Syntrophomonadaceae bacterium
CCGCTCACTGGGATACCCGGTCATGGCCATGAAAATCATCTCCAGACCTGGCTCATCAACCCAGATAAAAGCATTTGGGTGAACTTCTTTCATCTCGGTATACTGGGCACGCAGTTTTTTCGCTACAAAATCGAATATTATCTGTCTCACTTCTTCATAATAAATCATCGGTTTATTCTGTTCATCGAGGATTTTTAAGCCGTAACTGACCGGGCCGATACTTTGACCACGAATGTACTGGTAACCAGAAAGATCCTGCTCCAGAAAGCGGTGAAATACTACCGAATAATCCGAGGAGAGACGGAAAAAGCTCTCTTCTTCCCAGAAGGGCATATATTCTTCAAAGTCCTGGTAAAATTTATCTATTGAAAAGCTAACCGCCCTTTTCTCCGGGTCAACATTAATCCCGGGGAAATGCTCGGAAATCTGGGCATACATATCTTCAAAATAATTTACTTTAGGCAGCTGCGGCCAAAAAGGTATATCCAGGGTAAGAGCCAGCTCCAGTGCCCTGTCCACATTATCATGAGGCATAATGCCCATTGCCGTGGTCATACAATTACCAAATAATTTTATTTTTTCGTCCATTGCATCACCTGATCACCCGTTTTCCTTACCGATGATTGTAAATCCCAGATTTTCCAGCTGTGCAATCACTTCAGCTACGTCCTGATTCTGTTTATCGCAACCGGCTGGCAGGGTCATTTTTTTTCCAAGAGTTTTTCTTACAGCTGGAAAAGCAATCCCGGCAAAACCAAGATCTTTTAAAACACCGATTAACTCAGGATATTCTTCAGTTAGCTGATAAATATTTTTTGTCAGATCAATTTCCTTCATCTAAAAGTCTCCGCTCACCTTCCAAAGCCCGCAGGCCAGTTATATCCTGGGCCACCTCAACCGTTCCGAGATAACGGCCAGCATCATCACGCACCGCATAAAATATAATATAGATCATTTTCCCCTGCAGGTTCAACCAAAATTCAGCGCTATCCCGACTGCCCTTTTTGAATGATGTAACAATCTTTTCTACCTGGTCGACACTCTGGGGCGGATGACAATTTTTCACGTCACGGCCGACAATAGCCCGGGTCCGGACAAAAATACGATCGCGGTTTTCGGAAAAATAGCGAACCTTATCTTCATGGTCAACAAATGTAATGTCAACAGGCAGCGCATTAAGCATATGCATCAGTTGCTCCGGTGAAAGCAGACCGGAAGGCAATTTAATCTGGTTTTCTTTAGCCAAAGGTTTGTCCGCCGCAGTTTGTTTTAATACTTCGACCATATGGCCGGTGTCGGATGGCTGCTCAATAAAGGCATAGCCGACTTGATCGCTCTCTTTGAGGATATCGATCCAGTCCTCGGTTTGCAATTTCTCCAGCGAAGTTGGGAAAAGTATATTTTCTTCTTTAAAAATCATCCCTTCTACCTCTTCAACCAACAGGTTGAGGAACTGGTCTGCAAATTCCACTGCATCTGCAGCTGTTTCCACCTTACCGACTGAAGTCTGGGCCTGCTTATAGAGATCGCGCACTTCATCGTGCTTACCCCACATCACCTGGGTTGGCCCCATAAATCCATAGCGCTCTAGATATGGAAAGAGTAGCTGCTCCTTCCTGACGTAATGGCTTTCCAACTCTTGCAGCTTGTCCAGCTGGCTACTGATATCAGCCTTAAAACTTTTTGGTTCTTTTTCAGCCTTTTCTTTTATCAGTTCCTTTATAGAAGCAGTAATTTTTTCTATTTCCCGGTTTTCTGCTTTAAACAGGTTAATCGGGTGTGCCGGATTTTCTTCTCTGGCCAGATCTTCTTCCAGCGAGGATTCAAATAACAGGGCGTGCACGTTACAAAAGCTTTTAATTTCATCAGTCGACATTCCTTCGTTAATCAGCGACTGCTCTACTTCAGCTATCTCAAGTGATGAGATTGAGCCTACTTCTTTCTCCATCCGCTTTTTTGCCTCATCCAGAGTCAAGCCCTGGTGCAGGCCAAGAATAATTTCCTTGATTACTTTTTTTTGTTGTTCAAATTCAATGTTGCTCATTAAAATCCACTCCCTTCGATTAACCAATATGTGTAATTTCTAAAGGATGTTCTGCTGAACTTCAATAAGCCTGATTAGTCAGTCTCAGCCATACATACTATTTGATTAAGGTGATCCGCCCGGCTTAGTTCAGCAAGGGTCTCTTTACTAAGCTCTTCCAGCATCCTTTCCTGGGCCCGCTGAAATATTATTGTAACCTGACACTTTTCCTTATTGCCACAATAGTAGCTGCCGGCCAGGCAGGGACTTATATTTATTTCGCCCTCCACCGCCCTGATAATATCAATGAGAGTGACACTTTCAGGAGAACAGGCCAGTTGAACCCCACCCATAGCACCCCGGCGGGTTTTGGCCATACCATTCCTCACCAGTACCTGGATGGTTTTTTGTAAAAAATGATCGGGAATTTTACGCCGGTCGGCAATAATTTTATTTTGCGTTACCTCATTCTTTTCCAGCGAAGCAAGTTCGAGCATTATTCTGATTGCATATTCAGCCTGCCTGGTAATCTGCATTTAAATCATCATCCTTTTTTAAAAACTTAAACCACCCTGTTGATTAAGACTATTTAAATCTTATTTATTATATTCTCGTTACTGGGTATTAATCCTGCTCTCTTGCCGACTGAATCAGAAAAGGGATTGAGTTATTTCTCAATCCCTTTTCTGGCAGGAACTCCTTGGTCCATATAATGTTTGATACATTTCATCTCCGTTACCAGGTCCGCCCGTTCTAAAATTTCTGCCGGAGCATTGCGGCCGGTTAATATCATCTCCATGCCTGGCGGACGGGCTTCAATCAGGTCGGTTACATCCTTGACATCAAGTAAATTACCATGCAGGGCTGCCATAATTTCGTCGAGTATAACAATGTCGCAGGAGGCCGAAATAATCACTGTTTTAACCCTTGCCAGTTCATCCTGTAAGCGTTTTTTTAATTCTACCTTTTCAAGATCATTCATTGCCCCAAAGAATTTTTTCGTTTCGGCCAGGCGGATAATTTGAAACCGCCCTCCCAAACAGGGTGCACTATCGAGCTCACCACTGTGTATTCCTTTTAAAAACTGAAACATAATCACCTGGAAACCACCACCGGCAGCCCTTAACCCAAGACCCAGGGCAGCGGTGGTTTTCCCCTTGCCATCGCCGGTATATACCTGCACATAGCCTTTTTCCATGAGCTGTCCTCCTTCTGACCATTATATTAGCGGAAAATCGATCCTTTGTCACGAATTAGGACGGTTGATTAAGATTAACGGAATTTTTAATGCACTTGCCGCCTTGATCTTTTCTTCAGTACCTCCAGCGGAACCACTTTCCTTGCTAACCACAACCACTGCTTTATAACGTCGAAAGAGAATGCGATTAATCTCTTCGTTGAAAGGTCCTTGCATGGCAATTATATTTGCTGGCAATATGCCGTGAGACAGGCACTTATCCAGCGATTCGCGCAAAGGAAGAATACGCACTACCAGGCGTGATGGATCAATTGATTCGCTAAAGAGCTGCACCTTATTACTGCCGATGGTTAAAAATATAGTGCCTGCATATGAAACAGCCGCTTCTACCGCTTCGTTATAACCACCAACTTCAATTATATGTTCATCTTCAGCATACCTCACCAAATCCCTTTCAATCCTTTCGTAGGGCACCTTTGTGCTGAGACAGGCCCGGCGGGCATTGATTGATATTTGCTCGGCATAAGGGTGGGTTGCATCAACTACCTTCTTTATTGCCCTCTCTCTGATCAGCTTTTCCAGTTCACTGCTTTCCAGGGGGCGGGAAATAATTTCTCCCTTAAAAGTTTTACGCAGCAGCTCACCGCCATACTCTGTTGCTGTGGTAGCAATCACCTGCTCACCCGCTATTTCCTGGGCAGCTGCTGTCTCCCTGCCTTCAGTTGTTCCGGCTAAAACCAGAATCAAAGGTCATACCCCCGTGGTGTGATCATCCGCCCCTGCTGCCAGTAGGTTTTACTGTTCCCTACAATTACAATGGTAGCCATATCGGCCTGTTCTATAAGCTGATCAAGGCCTTTGAGAC
>CAZCHW010000227.1:0-4071 GCA_964498375.1 uncultured Syntrophomonadaceae bacterium
TATCTTCATGCGGTAATTACGCGGTTGTCGGAACCGAAGGCGGAAGAATCTATTTTACCACCACCGATCAACAATTCAACTGGGACGACGAAGGCGATCCCGTTGATTTGCTGGCCCTCTCGCCGAGCGCCTCGTGGATAGCGGCAGCCCGGTCTAACAATGAAGCTGAAACCCATCACCTTGATCTTTTCAGCCAGAACGGCCGCCTGAACTGGTCGCTTGAAACCGGGCCGGTGGAGAACCTTTACCTGACCAGTGAATACCTGGAGCAGGTCCATGTTTACTATACATCCCTGGAAGGCGGGCAGCCGGTTATCAGGGCCGTTAACCTTGATGGCCAGGAAGTCTGGTCGTTTCAGGATCAAAGCCTGGTAGCTGTGTCAAGGCATGGCAGCCGTTTGGCCGCTGTGCAGGGTAACCGGTTGATTGTCTACGACTCGCTCGGTTATGCCCTCTGGAGCACCGCTTTGCCCTTTGAAGTGACAGCAGTACATTTTAACCCTCAAAACTATAACCGAATTTTAGTTTACGGTAACCGTGAAGGTGCCGGTGAAAACCTTTACTATTTCGACCTGGCCGAAGATCTGCTCTGGATGAAAAGAATTGCCGATGGGTCACTATTCTCATTTACCGCCGACGGGCAGCACATTGTTACCAGCTCCTGGCGGCACTATAAAGAAGATTTCACCCAGATGATTCTGCTGGACCGGGACGGCACTGAATTAAATTCCTGGGAAGTGGCCATGCGGGTTGAACACCTGGTTGTAACCGGTCATCCCCACCTGGTTGTTGTGGCCGGTGAGGATGGATATGTGGATCTGATTGATTTGCAGCCCATGTTCAGCACCGCCAATGGTAACGGAGTGCAGCAGGAAGGTCCAATATACAGCCCGGTCATTACCGGTTTGCGAACCGACCAGTCCAGAATAACCCTTTATTTCAGCGATGAAAATGCCAACCTGGTTCCGGTTTCAAGAGTAATCAGTCTTACGGAAAACCCGCTGCGAGCCGCCCTGGAAGAGCTGATCCGCGGGCCTGCCCGGGGCAGCTATCTTTATCGCACTATTCCCGATAAAGATGCCTCGGTTGAGGCTGACCTCGATAACAGCAGGGGAATTTTGCATCTTGAGCTTTCTCCCGGTCTGGTTAATTTTAACGGCTCCATTCAAAGTGAAACAGCTTTACAGTCGCTGCTACTGACAATCAGCGAATTTAATTCTGTTGAGCAGGTATACCTGAACATGCAGCGTGAACCGATCAGCACTTTTGGCACGCTCGAACTGGACCAGCCCCTGGATGTGATTCAGATCAGACAGCCTGTATATGTTCCAATTATAAGCGGCAACCGCTACTACCTGGTCAAGAGAGAAGGCGCAGTGGAAGAGGCCGGCAGTGTCGAGCTGGATAGCCTTCTGGAACAGGTAGTTCGCTCAAGCCGGGCAATGCCTTTTGTTCCCTCAACCTTTGGCCTTATTGATGTCCAGGTTACTGCAGAACAGGTGCAGGTTAACCTGAATAATGCCTTTAAAGAGATTTTTCCTGCCGATGGCGAGGAGACAGACCTTCTGCAGGCTGGATTAATTCTCGATTCACTCTTTCTTACCGCCTTTGAAAACGGCCGCAGGCAGCGGGCGGAGATTCTCGTTGAAGGAGAAAAATGGGTTCCCCCTGTTGGTTATCCTGCATTAAACCGCTTTTACCGCCAGCCTTACTTCATTAATCCCGAATAAGTCATTCTTTCGGCAATTATATTTGTCAAGCGCCCTTCTTTAAGCTAAAATAAGTGAAAAAGCTCAAGGAGACTATAGATGCAAAAGCTTAGAGAAGAAATCAGCCGCACCCTGTCGCCGCTGGTTGATATAGACGCGGCCGAACTGATCAACATGCTTGAGACTCCGCCTGAACCCGATTACGGTGATCTGGCATTTCCCTGCTTTACCCTGGCTAAAAAATTAAAGGAAGCGCCCCCGCTGATCGCTGCTGAACTGGCAGATAAGCTTAAAGATGCTGGCGGTGAATTTTGGAGCAAAGCCGAACCCCGCGGGCCTTACCTTAACTTTTACCTGGCCCCGCAGGCTTTCGGGCGCGAGATACTTCATCAAATCTGGGATCAGGGTAACCGTTACGGTCATTGTGATATTGGTAAAGGACGCAATGTCCCCATTGACTACTCCTCACCGAATATTGCCAAACCTTTCGGAGTGGGGCATATCCGCTCAACGGTTATCGGTCATTCGCTCTACCTGATTTTCAGAGCCCTCGGTTACAACAGTATTGGCGTTAATCATCTGGGCGACTGGGGAACCCAGTTCGGCAAGCTCATCGTAGCTTTTGAACGCTGGGGCGACGAAGAACAGCTGGAAGCAGATCCTGTAGATTACCTGTACAAACTTTATGTTCGTTTTCACCAGGAGGCTGAACAGGCCCCTGAACTTGACGACCAGGCCCGGGCCTGGTTTAAACGGCTTGAGCAGGGCGACAGCGAGGCTGTTGAGTACTGGAACCGCTTTCGCAGACTCAGCCTAGAAAACTATGCCCTGATCTATGACCTGCTGGGGATAGAATTTGAATACTACCACGGAGAGAGCCATTATAATGAAATGCTCGACGATGTAATCGAGCTGGTGCGGGCTAAGGGGATTGCCAAAGAAAGCGAAGGCGCTTTGATAGTCGATCTCGAACCGCACGGCCTGCCCCCGGTAATGCTGCGTAAAAAGGACGGCGCCACCCTTTACATAACCCGTGACCTTGCTGCGGCAATCTACCGGCACGACACCTTCGACTTTGCCCTGTCGCTTTATGTGGTCGGGGCTGAGCAGACCTTGCACTTTCAACAGCTGTTTAAAGTGCTTGAACTGCTCGGGTTTGAGTGGGCGAAAAATTGTGTACACGTACCTTTCGGCTTAATCCGTTTTAAAGAAGGACGGATGTCTACCCGGGCCGGCCGGATCATTCTTCTTGAAGAAGTTCTCAACCGGTCGATCGACATGGCCCGTGAAATTATTGAAGAGAAAAATCCGGACCTGAACGACAAAGAAAAGGCCGCAAAAATGGTTGGGCTCGGCGCTGTTCGCTTTGGCGATTTAAGTAACGACCGGATTAAAAATATTGAGTTTGACTGGGACAAAGCACTTGATTTTTCCGGTGAAACTGCAGCTTATATCCAGTACGCCCATGCCCGTATCTGTAGTATCCTGCGCAAAGCCGGGCAGGATCAGAAAAACTGGAGTGATCAGGCCGCTGCGAAACTCGAACAGGATGAAGAAATTGCCCTGGTAAAAACTCTGGCTCTCCTTCCGGAAAAAATTATTGCTGCCGCTGAAAATTACCGGCCGTCAATTGTTGCCCGTTTTCTGATCGATGTAGCCCGCGATTTTAATCGTTTTTATCACAATTGCCCTGTTTTAGGCAGTTCAGGTGGACTGCAGCAGGGGCGTCTGATGTTAATTAATGCAACCCGGCAGGTTATTGCCAACGGCCTGGCCCTGCTGGGCATTGAAGCCCCGGAAGAAATGTAGTCCAAAGTCGAAAACACCGGGAGGTAAAGCTATGCTTGATCTAAAATTTGTCCGGGAAAACCCCGGATTGGTCCAGGAAGCCATTGATTTAAAAGGTGAATCGGGTGACCTCAACCTGTTAATGGCCCGTGATCTCACCAGGCGTGATCTGCTCAAAGAAGTGGAAGAACTGAAGCAAACCCGCAACCGCGTCTCAAAAGAGATCGGCAAAGCCGGCGCAGACAGCGAAGCAATGCAGCACAAAAAAGAAGAAATGCGCCAGGTTTCGATAACGATAAAAGAGCTTGATGAAAAGTTGCGCCAGGTCGAGGGAGAAATTGAGCAGCTGCTGCTTGAGCTGCCGAACATACCCGACCAGGTTGTGCCGCACGGTAAAGATGAAGAAGACAATGTGGAGGTAAGACGCTGGGGAGATATTCCCGTATTCAGCTATGAACCCCTGGCTCACTGGGATATCGGCGCCAACCTGGATATTATTGATTTTCCACGGGCCGGTAAAATTACCGGCAGCCGTTTTGCCCTCTACTACGGCGCCGGTGCGCGTTTAGAGCGG
>CAZCHW010000228.1:0-4061 GCA_964498375.1 uncultured Syntrophomonadaceae bacterium
GCTTTTAGTTCTGACCGAAAATGTTTTTACACACAATTTAGGACTTGATCTTTTTCTTTTGATGAATATGTGTTCTTATTAATGTCGACAATATCCCCCAACCTAACTTCTCTCCACCCATCAACACTCACTTCCGCGCACCCCCATCCTCACCTTGCAGCTTCTTCTGCACCTGTTTAACCGCTTCCAGGTAATCGCGTTCAGCAGGAGTGTGCAAATCGGCTATCCGGCTGCGGTATTTTTTATACTCTTCAGTTGCTTTTTCAATAGCGGCCTGCCGGCTGACCGTGCCCGCGTTTTGCAGTAGCCCTTTTCCGTAACGCCCGGCAAAATCGTCGACCAGGGGCAGCCAGTCCCGCATATAAATTGGCTCGTGATTGATGGCATGCAGTTCGGCCAGGTCGAAAAAGGCTGAAACCAGGCGGTTTAAAACAGAAAGCTCTTTTTCGTCGAGATAATTCTTGGCTATTATTACATCCTCTTTGTTGGGCTGTTCACCGGAGAATGTCTTCAGCCCCATAAAGGGCTGCTCCGCATCGGCCCTTTTGAAAATTATTTCGGCTGCGGTCTGTTTATTTACCGCGTAGTGCAATTTGTTCTGGACGATCTGGAAGAACTGCTGGCATTCCTCTGCCTTTGGATCATAGTCAACACTGGTAGCAAAAAGGTCCAGCAGTTGGCGGTAAAAGACTTTTTCGCTGGAGCGGATATCGCGAATGCGTTCTAAAAGCTCTTTCCAGTAGTTGCCGCCGCCTGCCTGTTTTAAACGGTCGTCGTTCATCGTAAAGCCCTTGACCAGGTATTCTTTCAAGCGTTCGGTAGCCCAAATTCTAAAATGGGTGCCGCGCAAAGATTTTACACGGTAGCCGACGGAAATGATTACATCTAAGTTGTAGTATTTTGTTTTATATTTTTTGCCATCCAGGGCAGTTGTCAAGTATTCCTTGACAACTGCTGCCGGTTCAAGTTCGCCTTCTTTAAAGCAGTTGTTAATATGTAAACTGATATTTTGCTTTGTCGTTTGAAAAAGCTCAACCATCTGCGCTTGTGAGAGCCAGACTGTTTCATCTTCCATTCGCGTATCTATTTTAATTGTGCCATCCTCAGACCGGTATAAAATAATCTCTGTGTTATTAGAAGTCATAGCCAATCGCCCCCAGACGCTTCTTAATCTCTTCTTCCAGCTTGTGCGATTTGGCAAACATCTCGGCCAGTTCTGCGGTCAGCCTGGTCATTTTTTCATCGAAGGGTTCGCCGTCGTCTTCGCCGTTTTCAATGCCCACGTAGCGGCCCGGGGTTAAAATATACTCGTGCGCTCTTACTTCTTCGATAGAGGCTGACTTGCAGAAACCTTCGGCATCGGCATATTCTTTTCCATCCCGCCAATTATGGTAAGTGTCGCAAATTTTAGCGATTTCCTGATCTGAAAGCTCCCTATGTTTGCGGGTAATCATGGTGCCCATTTTGCGGGCGTCAATAAAGAGGATTTTATCTTTCCTGTTTTCCCGGTTTTTGGAAAGGAACCAGAGACAGACGGGAATGGTAACGTTATAGAAAAGGTTGGGCGGCATGGTGACGATACAGTCGACCAGGCTTGCTTCGATGATATTTTTTCTGATTTCGGCTTCTGCCTTGGTTGAAGTGCTCATGGAGCCGTTAGCCAGGACAAAACCGGCCACCCCTTTTGGAGAGAGCTTGCTGATAATGTGCTCTATCCAGGCATAGTTGGCATTGTTTTTCGGGGGCATGCCATATTTCCAGCGGGCGTCATCCTGAATTAAGGTGTAGTCACTTACGTTAAACGGGGGGTTGGCCAGAATGAAATCTGCCCGCAGGTTTTTGTGGAGATCATTGCCGAAAGTATCGGCGTCTCTGCCGCCGAGGTTGCCGTCGATGCCCCTGATGGCCAGGTTCATTTTACAGAGCTTCCAGGTGGTGGCGGTGTATTCCTGACCGTAGATGTAGATATCATCTTTACGGCCCTGGTGCTCTTCGACAAAGCGCGCCGATTGCACAAACATACCGCCGGAGCCGCAGCAGGGGTCGTAGACCCGGCCTTTGTAAGGTTCGATCATTCCGACCAGCAGCTTAACAATGGTTGGCGGGGTATAGAATTCACCTTCACTGGAGCCGAATTTACCCAGGAAGTATTCATAAACCCGGCCCAGAATATCCTGCGCTTTGGCTTCTTTGCTGCCCAGATTAAAGGAAAAGAGGTCGATCAGTTCGCCCAGCTTTGTTTTATCGAGCTCCGGCCGGGCATAGTTTTTGGGAAGTACACCTTTAAGGCTTTTATTTTCGCGTTCTATGGCAATCATCGACTCATCAATGATTTGCCCGATGGTGCTCTGTTTAGCACTTTTCTTAATAAATTCCCACCTGGCATTGGGTGGCACGAAGAATACATTGTCTTCGACGTAGGCATCCCTGTCTTCTTCAAACCCCTCTGCTTCCACCACCAGTTGATTATATTTTTCTTCAAAGCTGTCTGAGATGTATTTTAAAAATATGAGACCAAGCACAACATCCTTGTAATCTGAGGGTTGTATATTTCCTCTGAGCTTATCGGCCATTTCCCATAATTTGTTTTCAAATTCCAAATTCACTGCCACGGTTAGCCCCTCCTAAAATAGTTGTTTGTAAATATTGCCTTTAACAGTTGACCAGCGGCTATCTGCCTTTTTGATTGCTTCTTTATATACTGTTAGCTCTTTCTGGTAATGTTCGATAATCTCCTCTTGTTTAGCAGCATCAAAAAGCGGGATCTCCATTTCCATGATATCGGCATAGTTGATATTCATAACGGTTGTACCACGCTGAAAGCTTTTAATCATTGCCAGCCCGACAGGGCTTTCAAAGAATATTTTTAAAAACTGACCCTTAAGTTTGGCCTTAGGCCTGATTACAATCAGGTTAGCGGAAGCAATAATCATTTTGTCCTGCTTTTTAAATACTGCTGCTTTAACCGCCGTTCCGCGGCAGGATAGCACTACATCGCCTGTTAATAATTCGTAGCGTCTTACCTTCCGATCTTCCTCGTTGATGGTATCCATGCTGCTATAATCAATCTCGCCGTTTTCAATGTTCGAAATGTTTAAGATTGAGACCTTACCGAGGGCAGTGTCTTTCTTCAGGATCGATTTGCCCCTGAATACCTCGGCCACATCTTTTAGCTTAACCTTTTGGGTGTTGGAGTTTTTAAAGCGCTTGATGTTTTCATCATCACCAGCCAGCAAGAGCTCGATGCGCCAGTCCTCGTAAGCTGTAAATTCTTCTGTTGAGAAGGACTTCTTTTCTGTAACCTCAAAAACCTGCTTGCTCAGTTCAAATGCACCGACTTCAACTTCAGCTTTTCTCCTTGTCGATAGAGAGAGCAAATAAGTTTTTACAGCGGTTACCGGCCTGAAAGTGCCTTCCGGCAAAATGTAAATACTGTCTACATGAAATTTTTCTGCTATATGTTTACGCAACTTTTCATAACCCAATGTGGCAAAGGTGATCTTTGCCGGCACTATAACATCGAGAGTCCCCTTTTGATCAAGATGGTTTAGCATATTTTCTATTACGATTCCGTCAGTTTCGTTTGTCAGGAAGGTTTTATTTATAGCATCTACTTTATGCCCAAAAGCGGGAAGTGAATAGATATAATCAAACCTAAGGTTCTCCAGGCAGCTTGTATAGATTGACTCAAATTTGATTTTGACATTCTTTTTATTATCAAAGATTAGCTGTAGCAAAATATGCATAAGCTTTGTTTCGGTTGTAAGTGTAACTTCAGCGTTTTGGCATTGTTCGATAATTTCTCTTAAGCCGGATAAGTGCTTTTCCGCTTCGGTAATGAGGATTCTATTAGGCTTGAGGGATTTTATTCTAGCGCCGATATAGCTGGTAAGATATTTGGGGGAGATAACCATACCCATACGGTCGTTTTTATAGATTTCAAGGGTGAAATCGATTAGATCAATTTTCTTTAAAGCTTCGAATATGAAAAAGAAATCATCTCTGTCGGCGGGGAAGAAGCCTAATTCATCTTCTGTGCTATTTTTCATTAATTGAAAGAG
>CAZCHW010000229.1:0-4030 GCA_964498375.1 uncultured Syntrophomonadaceae bacterium
CGTCAGGTCCGGAAGGAAGCAGCGGTAAGTGAGTTTTTGCGGGTGCCACGGGGCTACCGGGCTGGAGCTAACTGTTCGGTCAACGCCTGGGGATACCGGTCAAAGGCAGGTGCACGGCCTTAATATTATATATAACCTTCCGGGCGGCGCTTCAGCCCAACGAATCTGCCTGTGGCAGACATTCTTAACTATCCGCTGACAAAATTACTGCTGAGAAATGATCTTGACCGGCTTATGCCAGGCATGAGGAGCTAAGTAGATGGCCTATCAAAGTTTATACCGGCGCAGCCGCCCTTTAACTTTTGCCGCGATGATCGGTCAGGAGCATATTACCCGTACGCTGAGCAATGCACTTTTAAATGAGCGGCTGGCCCATGCTTATCTGTTCAGTGGTCCACGCGGTACGGGGAAAACAACAGCAGCCAAGATTTTTGCCCGGGCGATGAACTGTGCCGATTATCCCACAGCTGAACCATGCGGGCGCTGCACCTCTTGCCAGAACATTTCTGCCGGAGTTTCAATTGATGTGATTGAAATGGACGCCGCTTCAAACCGTGGCATCGATGAAATTCGCGAGCTGCGTGAACGTACCCGCTTTGCCAGCGGGGAGAGCAGGTACAAAGTTTACATAATTGACGAAGCCCACATGCTGACCCCGGAAGCTTGCAATGCGTTTCTTAAAACCCTGGAAGAGCCGCCTGCAGGGGTGGTTTTTATCCTGGCTACCACAGATCCTTCTCGTCTGCCTTCCACTATAGTATCTCGCTGCCAGCGCTTTGATTTTCACCTGTTAACAGTTGATCAAATTCGCCAGCGCCTTGACCAGATTCTCCGCGAGGAAAACTGGGAGGCGGAAAGCGAAGCGCTTACCCAGATTGCCCGCCTGGCAGAAGGTTCTCTGCGCGATGCCTTGGGTATTCTGGAACAATGCTCTGCCTACGGTGAAGAAGCGATATCTGCCGAACATGTCAGGGCGGTAACCGGGGCAACCCGTGCCGAAGCGATTGGTGAGCTGGTCGGCGCTTTAATTGATAATAACCTTGATGCCGGCCTTTCAATCCTCAATGAAATCGTCTACAGTGGTCGTGATCTAAATTTATTTTTACGCGATCTGACCTTTGTAATTGGCAGATTACTGCTTAGTTCGGGTGGGGCGAGGCATGAAGGAGCTGACCAGGGGCACGGATTTACTGCTGTAATTGAAGAGCATCAGGATAAAATTGAGCGTTCCAGGCTGCTTGATCTGGTTGAGCTGCTGCATGAAGTTGGAGGAGAACTGCGCCATGCTCATTTCCCTCAGTATATTTTAGAGATTACTTTAATCCGCATGCTCAGACTACTGCACGGACGTCTAAGACCGGCAGAACCGTTGCATGTGGAAGGGTTCACCGGCGAGCAGAATCAGCAGGGCCTTGAGACGGGCCGCCCGAAAGAGCCGACATCAGGGCGGGCCGGGGTGGTAAAGGAACAGGAAACTGCTCCGCAGAAAAAAGATTTGCCCGCAGTACCTGTGGAAGACCGGCAAGCCCCTGTTATGGAGGAGCCTGCTGCAAAAACAGCCGGTAGGGAGAAGCAAAGGGATAACATTGAAGCAGAAAAGAGTTTAGAAGGTTCCGGTGAAGAACAGGAAATTTCGGTGGAGAAAAGACTGACCGCATTAAGGGAAGCCTGGCCCCGGCTGCTCAATGAAATTAAAAAGCGGCAGAAATCTACGGCAGCCTGGCTTGCGCCTGCATCGCTAAGCGGCTGCCGGGGTAACCTGGTTGTCTTTACCTATGCTCCGGAGTACCAGGTTCACCAGGAACGGCTGATGAATGAAAATCATCGTAAGCTAGTTGAGGCGGTACTGACTTCTTTTTGCCGCGAAAAAATTGAAATTCGCGCTGAGTTAGGTGAAGTTGAACATGCCGCTGCATTGCAACCTGAAGAATACGAGGCTTCCGGAGCTCCTATCCCCGAACCGGATCCTATTAGGGAAAGCGAACTGAAACCGAAAGGGGTAAAAAAAGCGCCGAGCATAGAAGAGGCCCGGCAGATATTTGGTGGTAAAGGGAAAATTATTGATTCTAACTGAGAGGAGGTCTGCCCCATGTCAAACGGAGGTATGGCCAAGATGATGAAACAGTTGCAAAAAGCTCAGGCTGAAATGAGCCGCATGCAGGAAGAAATTGCCCAGAGGACGGTGGAGAGCTCCAGCGGGGGCGGTGCTGTCCGGGTTGTGGCAAACGGTCAGAAACAGCTGGTTGAACTGCAGATTGATCCCGAAGCTCTTGGCGAGGATAATAAGGAAATGCTGGAGGACATGATCGTTGCTGCGGTTAATGAGGCTTTTAACCGGGTGGATGAAATGGTTGCCTCAGAAATGCAGAAGCTCACCGGAGGTTTAAACCTTCCCCCCGGTATGTTTTAAAGTAAAAGTTACAGAGGCGGTATTAAATTAAATGGTTTATCCCGGTTCTTTAAAGAAACTGGTTGATCTGCTCTGCCGTTTTCCGGGGATAGGACAGAAGAGTGCCCAGCGGCTTGCTTTTTACCTGCTCGGGTTGCCACGGGAAGAAGTAGTGTCTATTGCCCGGGCGATGGTTGAGGCTAAAGATCAACTGGTGTTTTGTCCTGAATGCGGTTCCCTGGCAGAGCCCGGGCATTGCTATTATTGCAGTGATCCGGGGAGGGACCAGCGGTTGCTCTGCATTGTCCAGGAAGCACGTGATGTGCTGGTTCTTGAAAGAACCGGTCAGTTTCGCGGGTTATATCATGTATTGCACGGCGCTCTGTCTCCCCTTGACGGAGTTGGTCCCGATGAGCTGGGGCTAGATCGGCTGGAAAAGCGAATTGATGACCTGGCGATCGGGGAAGTGATTATTGCCACCAACCCCAATGTGGAGGGTGATGCTACCGCAGGTTACCTGGCCCGCCTGCTGAAGCCGCATTCTGTCAGGGTGACCCGCATAGCCTTTGGCCTGCCGGTCGGTGGTGACATTGAGTATGCCGATGACCTGACATTGAGTCGTGCCCTGGACGGTCGTCGGGAAATGTAATAATTCTATTTATTAACAGTTACAGTTTCTTTTTCATTGCCCCGTTGACAATCGCCGGCAGATGGGCATAATCTTCTGTTGGCAGGTAGTCCGGGGCTGTTTCGTCAAACAATATTGTAGCCGAAGCAGGAAGCTCATCATCACCGGGCCAGAGTGTAAAACAGAGCGGTGCCCGCGGCAGAACCGTGAAAGAGAAGCTGATGCCGCTCTGCTGAAGTTCAGTGCCTCCCAGGGCAAGCGCAGCATTCCTGAATGCTTCTGGGTTGCTGCCGAATGTCTGCAGAAAAGGATTGACAGCTCTTTTTTGGAAGGGATCGTTATAGATGTCTCCGCCCGGTAAATGACGGTATGCTATCCACTTTCCAGTCAGCGGTGTTCCTTTCGCAGTAACCAGGTAATGCAAGATGATGATAGCGATGTAGGTTGAAGCCTGCTGGCCTGCAGGATCAAACACCTCTCCGGAGGGGTGGAGAACCCGGTGGGGGGCGCCAAGAAAATTAACAGTGAGTGTCTGTTGATTATGATCATAAGAGACGCCTGCCCTGGCGGCGATAGTGACTGGATCCAGCGCGGCAAATTGTTCTATTGCCTGTCTAAGGGTTTCGTCGAGATTAAAAAAACTGCGTTTTTTATCCATAGTAGCTCCTTTCATGGTCTGAAAAAGTAAACCGGTATTTTTGGTTCTCCTGCTGCTGGGCGGTCAGAACCGGTTATTTATCTAGGGTTGCTATAAAATCATTAATTGCCTGGTTAACCTGAACGGGTTTTTCCAGCATAACCATGTGTCCGGCTTCTTCGATTATTACCAGTTTGCTTCCAGGAATACTGTTCTCAAGACTGCGGCTGTACTTTAACGGGGTCAGCCGATCATCGCTGCCGCAAATAATCAGGGTCGGCAGGTTGATTTTGTCCAGTCTGTCCAGCAAATCAAAACCATCACAGGCGGTCAGGTCTGTGTGGTAAAGTGCAGGGTCTGTAGACTGCATTTCTTC
>CAZCHW010000230.1:0-4021 GCA_964498375.1 uncultured Syntrophomonadaceae bacterium
ATCATGAACAGCCCGGCTTTGAAAAAGGCATGATTAATCACATGGTAAATGGCCCCGGTAAAACCCATCGCCCCTTCGCTACCCATAAAAACAGCAGCACCAAGGCCGGTGGCGATGTAACCGATCTGGCTGACACTACTGTAAGCTAGAATTCTTTTCATGTTGTCTTGCAGTAAAGCCATAGTAGCTCCGGCAAGCATTGTAACAATGCCTACCCACATTAAAAAATGTCCTAAATTGGCGAGGTATGCAAAATCAACCGGGGAGATCACGCCACCGGTTGAATATAACACTGTTGAAACTCTTAAAATACCGTAAGCTCCGGTTTTAATCAATATTCCAGAAAGCAGGGCACTGGCCGGAGAGGGGGCGACCGGGTGAGCCTGGGGCAACCAGATATGCAACGGAACCAGGCCGGCTTTAATTCCAAAACCGATCAAAAACAATATATAGATTGCCGTCCGGTTACTACCCAGGCTTTCCAAAACAGGTACTATATCTACCGTTCCTGTCGCTGAGTAAAGCATCATAATTGCAAAAAGCAGCGCCAGACCACCGGCAATGCCAAGATAGAGGTAGAGAATTCCAGCCTGCATCGCTTCATAATCCTGCTCATGGATAACCAAAACAAATGAAGACAGGGTCATCATTTCAAAGAAAAGAAAGAGCGTAAAAAAATCACCCGCCAGAACTACACCCAGAGTAGCCCCCAGCGTAAAAATCAAGATACTGTAATAACGCCGCCGATTATGCTCAAAGTCCATGTATGTCAATGAAAAGAACGTTGCTAAAAGCCAGATCAGGGCTATTAGAAATGCAAATATCCACCCGGTTAAATCTACTTCAAAAAATAAGCCCATCTGCATAAAATCGATCAGGCCGTAGTGAACTGTCCCGCTCACCACCCGGGGTAACATGCTGATCACACCCACGAGGACGATAAAAGCGGTTACCAGGGAAATCGCCTTGCGTAACAGCGACGCGTTATCCTTGATACAGTAGAGCATGATCCCGACCACAAGGGGAATCAGGGTAACCCAGAGCGGCATTGCAGAATAGTAAATCTGGCTCAAGTCGGGAAGATGTTCCGGAGCAGCTGCAAACAATTAAAGGGATCCTCCTCCCAGTAAAAACAGGGCCGTCAGACGAGATAGCGAAAAAGCAATATTATTGGGGGTCAGCCCAAATATAAGAGTGCAGAGAGCTAAGATGACTATAGGCGCCAGCATAAGCGGGGTAGCTTCCTTAATTTTAAACTTCACCTCATGCGGTTCTTCATCTTCAAAATGATCAGACTCTTCTCCCTCAGGCCGCTCGAAAAATGCTGGAATGATGATTGGCAGGTAATAGAGGGCATTGAGGAGACTGCTGATCAAAAGCACCAGAACATAACCGGGGATACCGGCATCGAGGGCACCCAAAGCCAGGGTCCATTTACTTAAAAACCCGTTTAAAGGAGGAATGCCGATCATGGCCAAAGCAGCCAGAGAAAAACTGCCCATCGTTACGGGCATTAAGCGACCAAGACCTTTCATCTGCGTAACATTACGTATACCGGTTTTCCAGATAATTGCCCCGGCCACAAGGAAAAGGGTGCTTTTCATGAATGCATGACTGAAAATATGAAAAGTCGCCCCGGTTATTGCATTATTATTCAGGATACTTAAACCCAGTAAAATGTAACCAAGCTGGCTGATACTCGAATAAGCCAGGCGGCGCTTGATATCAAGCTGGGTCAGGGCAACAGCCGAGCCAAGCAATATGGTAATAACAGCTAATACAGCTAAAATTATGTTCCAGCCACTTTCCTGAAGCAAGTTAATTGAATAAACGTTAAAGATTACCCGCATTAAACCGTAAGCGCCGGTTTTTAGCATAATCCCCGATAAAAGAGCACTGGCTGGAGAAGGAGCGACGGGGTGAGCGTCGGGTAACCAGACATGCAGAGGAAACATTCCCGCTTTCATCCCAAAACCGATCAGAAAACAGATAAATGCTACCAGGCCAAGCAGTGAACTTTCAGTGACAATTGTTCCGACCCCCAGTGAAACTGTGTCTCCCAGCTCAAAAATTATTATGATCCCGAAGAAAAGGGCCAGACCGCCAATTATAGTCATTACCAGGTATTTATAACCGGCTTTCAGAGCTTCTGCTGTCTGCTCGTGTATAACCAAAATGTAAGCAATAATTGACATTAATTCAAAGAAGACAAACAGGCTGAAAAGGTCACCGGCAAAAAATATCCCCTGGCAGGCTCCCAAGGTAAAAATTAAGACAGGATAGTAACGGCTGCAGGCATGTTCTTTAGCCATATAGTCAATAGAATATACCGTGCACAAAAACCACACAAATGATGCCAGTGCGGCCAGGCTGAAACTTAGTATATCGAGGCGTAATGATATTTCCAGGTTGGGTAATATCTCAAACAGGCTCTGCTGTGAAACCTGCCCATCTCTGATAAAGGGGTAAAGCATTAAAGTAAGGATAAATGTAACAGCTGCAGTAATAACTGCAACTGCATTACGTAACTGATCGGAAATGCGACAGACATACATCAGGACCGGGGTCATCAGAATAGGCAGCCCGATGATCACTACCTGCATAGTAACAACTGTTGCTTGATTCATTGCCACCACTCCCAGCTTTGCACGTTATAGCTTATGATAGGGGTATTACCTGAATGTTTCAACTAACCGGCGTTTTCTTCCTGCAGGTCTTTAACACCTGTAGTTTAAAAGAACGAATGTAAGGCATTTTCTAAAATACTAATCACCGGCCGTGAAACAATACCGCTTAAGACAACCATGATAATTCCTGCTGCCAGGGCAGCCTGCATTGACAAAGGTACTTTTTTAACCAGAGCCACATACTGATCACCGCTCATAAATGCGTTAATCACTATCGGCATGTAGTAAACTGCATTAAGCAGACTACTGGCCAGAATAACCAGCAAAAAAAGAATTTGGCCAGTCTCCAGGGCTCCTAATGCCAGATACCACTTACTGATTAACCCACCCGTCCCGGGCAAGCCAACCATCGAAGCGCTGCCAACAGTAAAGGCAGCCAGGGGCAGAGGTAAGACACGGCCGATTCCAGCCAACTCTGCAATTTTGCGTGTCCCAGTGGCATATATTATTGTCCCCGCTGACATAAAGAGCATCGCCTTGGTCAATGCGTGAACCATAATATGGTAGATGCCACCGGTTAAAGCAAGCTGGTGATTTAGCCCGATCGCCATAAAAATAAAGGCAATTTGGCCGATGCTGGAGTAAGCCAGCATCATCTTTAAATCTGTCTGAAACATCGCATAGATTGAGCCGTATATAACCCCGGCAGCGCCAAGCCATAAAATAATTTCGCTCAGCGGCACTGCTGTTAGCAATTCCCGGGGGAAAAGCCGGTAGTAGACCATAACCAAAGCAAATGCATATATTTTTATAACCAGCCCGGACAACATGGCGCTTGAAGGAGAGGGGGCCGACGCATGGGCATCAGGCAACCAGACATGTAACGGAAATAACGCAGCTTTCGTGCCAAAGGCAACAATAAACAATGCTGCTGCTGTATAAACGTTAAGAGGGTAATCTGCCAGGGCATAAACCAGCTGGTCCTGAATCATGGTAAAGTTAAGGTGACCGGTGACCATGTAAAGCATCGCAACTCCCAGCAAAAAACAGCCGGTCCCCATGGCGCTCATGATCAAGTACTTAAAGCCGGCCTCCAGGCAATCACGTCTATCTTTAATAGTGATAATCGCACAGGCTGCGATGGAACATATCTCCATTAAAACAAAAAGGTTAAAAAGATCATTAGTCAGAGCCATTCCTGCCATAGCGGCAACCAGAATCGCATAGAGGGTATGGTACCAGCCAATCACATTTTGCTTTAATTCGTGTTCTATATCACGCAGAGCATAGATGAAAATCCATAAACTTACTCCTGTAATTACCAACAACATAAAAATACGAAGCGGTTCTACAACAAGCTCGATTCCCCAGGGTGGAGGCCAGTTGCCAAGATG
>CAZCHW010000231.1:0-4017 GCA_964498375.1 uncultured Syntrophomonadaceae bacterium
CCCTGCCGGTCAAGCGGGGTATAAAGCGACTGCACCGGTAATCCGGAAATCGTTGAAAATACTTCTCTCCTTTCCGGCCGTTTACCGGTTTCTTCAAGCCACTGCCCCAGCAGCTGTTCAAGTTCTTTTTCTTTGCTCATTTAACCACCCTCCAGGCAATCTTACCGGTAGAAGTCGATCTTTTTGAGCAAACCTTCCGCTGCGCTGTAGGGATCTTCTTCCCGGCGGTTTATCCGGTCAACCATACTATCAAGTTCGATCCGGTCTCGCACCTGCTCCCAGATCTTTTGCTTAACCAGGTATTCAACCTGTTCGGTTAATTCACGCCGCACCCGTTGACGGCGCACTTCAGCAAGGCGTCCGCTCTGAGCCAGATAGGCACGGTGATCCTGAAGAGCCTGCCACAGTTCGTCAATACCTTCGCCTTTGATTGTTACTGTCTGCTGAACCGGCGGGCGCCATTTTTTGCTGCCGTTCATATCGAGCATCATATTTATTTCTGTAGCCGTTCTGTCGGCACCGGGCAGATCAGCCTTGTTTATCACAAAAATATCGGCTATCTCCATGATCCCGGCCTTGATCGTCTGAACGCTGTCACCACCGGCCGGTGTAAGGACCACCACGGTAGTATCGGCAGTCCTGACAATATCCACTTCCGACTGGCCTACACCTACTGTCTCAACAATCACCAGATCTTTACCGAAAGCGTCAAGAACCTGGATTGCTTCCCTGGTTGAGCGCGACAGCCCGCCCAGGTTACCCCTGGTTCCCATACTGCGGATAAATATTTCCGGGTCAAGAGCGTGGTCTTGCATACGAATCCGGTCACCTAATATTGCCCCTCCGCTGAAAGGGCTGGTCGGGTCGACAGCAATAATTCCGGCTGTCAGACCATCTTTCCGGACCTTTTTAAGCAAGCCGTCTACAAGCGAACTTTTACCAGCTCCCGGTGCCCCGGTAATCCCAATAATCATTGCCTTACCTGTAAAGGGAAATATTTCGCTCAACAGGCTTCGTTTTCCCTGATCATCATTTTCAATCAGGGAGATCAGGCGGGCAGCAGCCCGCCTGTTGCCTTTCAGTAATCCTTCTACCAATTGATGCATGTAAACACTCCGTTCAGTTCTAGTCCGTTCAGCAGCCGTTAATATTCTATCCCCGGGCAGCAATCAGCGCCCTTTTCATAGTGGTGCTTAATTGCCAGGATCTCACTGACCATATCGGCCATCATCACCAACTCACGGCCTGCGTTGCGACCGGTCAAAACTACCGAAACACCAGTTGGTCTCTTTTTCAGCAGTTCAAGCAGTTCCTGTTCATCCAGCAAACCATAATCAACAGCCACGTTTATCTCATCCAGCACTACCAGATCATATTCACCGCTCAAGATTGCCTGTTCCGCTTTTCTGAAACCGTCGCGGGCCAGCTCTACATCAACTTGATCAGGCTTTTCCCGGTCTACAAAATCATCACGTCCTGCCTTCACCAGGGTCAGGTTCGGCATCCGGGTCAGGGCCAGGAATTCACCGTAATCGCGACCTTTCATAAAGTGAATCATATATACTTTAAAACCGTGCCCCAGCGCTCGTACTGCCTGCCCAACTGCTGCCGTGGTTTTTCCCTTGCCGTCGCCTGTAAAGACCATGATCAGGCCCGGCTTCACTTTCGCTGTCATTATTGTGCTCCTTCCTTCGCTCTGCCTGATAAATCACTCGCCTAATATTCTAGCTGAGCAGGTGGCGTGAAATAACCAGCCGCTGCACCTCACTCGTGCCTTCATAAATTTGGGTAATCTTGGCATCACGCATATAGCGCTCAACCGGGTAATCGCGGGTGTAACCATAACCGCCAAAGATTTGCACCGCGTTAGTGGTAACCTCCATCGCTGTTTCAGCTGCATAAAGTTTAGCCATTGCTGACGCTTTGCCGTAGGGTAAACCGGCGCTCTCCAAATAAGCTGCCTGGTAGGTCAGCAAGCGGGCCGCTTCGATTTTTGTTCCCATATCGGCCAGCATGAAGGAAATTGCCTGAAAATCGGCAATCGGCCGGCCAAACTGCTCACGGCTTTTGGCATAATTAATCGCCTCTTCCATCGCTCCCTGGGCTATCCCGACCGCCTGTGCGGCTATACCGTTCCGGCCGCCGTCAAGAGTACTCATCGCAATCTTAAAACCTTCACCCTCCTGGCCGAGCAGGTTTTCCTTCGGCACCCGGCAATTTTCAAAGATCAACTCTACCGTGGGTGATGACCGAAGCCCCATTTTTCTTTCTTTTTTACCGCAGGAAAAACCGGGGGTATCTTTATCCACGATAAAAGCGCTGATTCCCTTAGCCTTCTTTTCTTTATCCGTAACGGCAAATACTATGGTTATTTCCGCCTCGCCACCATTGGTGATAAAAATTTTGTTTCCGTTTAAAACATAACTGTCGCCATCCAATACGGCAGTAGTGCGCTGGGCTGCCGCATCAGTGCCCGCAGTAGCTTCTGTCAGGGCAAAGGCGCCAAGCTTCTCACCGAGGCTGAGCGGTTCCAGATATTTTTTCTTCTGCGCGTCGTTGCCGTACTTGTACAGCGGCCAGCCGGCCAGGGAAGTGTGAGCCGAAAGTGTTGTCCCTGCCGAAGCATCAACCCGGGATATTTCTTCAACGGCAATTACATAACTGATAAAATCGCAGCCGCCGCCACCCTGCTCTTCGGGAAAGGGAATTCCGGTCAGGCCGAGCTCTCCCATTTTGTCAAACAGTTCCCGTGAGAATTCTTCCCGGTCGTCCCGTTCCTCAGCTCCCGGCTTCAGCTCCTTTTCAGCAAAGTCACGAACCATCTGCCTGGTCATTTCCTGTTCTTCATTCAATAGAAAGTTCATTGTTAAACCTCCTGCAGGATTTATAATCTGCCACCCCTATTTCAGCATTTCACGGGCAATTACCAGACGCTGAATTTGATTCGAACCTTCGTAGATCTGGGTCGCCTTGGCATCGCAGAAATAGCGGGCCGGCCGTTCATCGGAAACAGAACCTTTCATTGCGCATAGATCGAAGCAGGCCGTTGCAGCTTCCATCGCCAGGTCAGTAGCGTAAAGCTTAGCCATGGAGGCTTCTTTCGTACAGCTTTTGCCGCTTGCTTTAAATTGTGCTGCCCGGTACGTCAGCAGGCGAGCAGCCTCAAGACGGGTAGACAGGTCGGCCAGGCGAAAAGCATGTCCCTGATCAGTTTTAGTTCCATTGCCTGCACAAACTTTCAACCATTCATTTGCATAATCGAGCGTAGCCCCGGCAAGTCCCAGCCCCTGGGCCGCAATACCGATTCTTCCGCCGTCAAGCAGCGACATGGCAATGGCAAAGCCCTCGCCTTCCCGGCCGAGCAGCTGTCCGTCCGGTAGAAACATTTCATCGAGCTGGAGCTCACCTGTTTGTGAACGCCTGAGCCCCATCTTTTCTTCCACTTTACCGGGATACAGGCCACCCCTGTTTTTTTCTGCCAGGAACGCCGTAATGCTCCGTCGGCCGGCACTTTTATCCAGGGTGGCGAATATGTTATACAAATCTGCCTCGCCGCAACTGGTTATAAAAAGCTTACAGCCCTTTAACCTGTACCCGCCGGAAACTTTTTCTGCTGTTGTCGATATTGCCGCAGCATCAGACCCGGCTCCCGCTTCTGTCAGAGCGAAAGCGCCGAGCATTCTACCGCTTGCCAGCGCAGGCAGGTACTTTTCCCGCTGTTCAGCGCTGCCGAAATAAAGAATTGGAAATGTGCCTACAGATGTATGCACTGCCAGAATTACACCGGTAGAGGCGCAGACCCGCGATATTTCTTCGATTAAAAGTATATAGGTTAAAAAGTCTTCACCCGCTCCCCCGTATTCAGTGGGGATCGGCAGTCCCAGGTAACCCAGCTTTCCGGCCTTTTCCAGGTTTTGCCGGGGGAATCCACCGCTGCTGTCGATTTCCTGCTCGGCGAAGCGGCGAAACTCCTGCTGCTTTCTTAAATGTATTTCTGATAAAAGCAGTTGCACCCAG
>CAZCHW010000232.1:0-4012 GCA_964498375.1 uncultured Syntrophomonadaceae bacterium
AAATATCATCAATTGTCGATATCCACATGCAGGGCCCGATTACCAGTACTGACCGGGTGACCGACCTGGCAATTGAAGGCGAAGGGTTTTTCATTGTAACAGACAGCCCCTCTTCCGGTAACCGCTTTTATACCAGGGATGGCTCCTTCGGCCTCGATGGCCACGGAAATCTGGTCAACGCCAACGGTTTATACCTCTGCAATTACGCCACTGAGATTATCAATATTCCCATTGGCGACGACGAGATAGCCCAGGCTACGAGTAACATGGTATTTGTCGGAAATCTTGATGCTGATAGTTTCCGCCCGCAGGTTGATGAAATACAGCAAATTGCCCTGAACGGCGCAACAGCCGGAACCTTTACCCTTACCTTTGACGGTGAAACAACGGCAGCGCTTGCCTTTGATGCAACTGCAGGTGATGTTCAGGCTGCCCTGGAAGCCCTGACTAATATTGGGGCAGGTGATGTAACCGTAAGCGGCAGCCCAGGTGAATGGGTTGTTGAGTTTAGCGGTGCACTGGGCGGACAGGGAATTGACCCGCTTGAAGTAGACGATACAAACCTGACCGATGGCAACCCCGCTGTAAGCCGACTTACCGAGGGTGCGGAAGAGTATATTCGTGAGCACCTTTACGAATATTACGCTTTCGATTCGCTGGGCCGTCGCTATAACCTTGATTTTACCTTTACTCCCACCGGTTACAACGAATGGGATTACACCGTTGCCGTGACTACCCATGAGGGGAACAACCAGGTTAACCTGGCTGCCGGTGCTACCGGTTCGTTGGTTTTTGATCAATACGGCGGGCTCGATCAGGGTATGTCAGCAATGCCGTCGCTGCAGTTTACTCCGCCCGGTGAGGCAGCCCCGATGGAAATATCTTTTAATTTCAACGCGGCTACCCAGCTGGCCGGCAGTAACAGTATGCTTGCCCGCAGTCAGGATGGTTATGCTGCCGGAACTCTGGCCGGTTTTGATATTACCCGGACCGGGACGGTTGTTGGAACTTACACTAACGGGCTTTCCCGTATTTTTGGGCAGATAGAGACAGTGACCTTCCCGAACCCTGAAGGATTAATCAAGGAAGGTGGCAATCTTTTCCGTGAAACCGTTAACTCCGGCGAAGCTTCAAGAGGTATTCCCGGCGGCGGCGGGCGCGGTTTAATTTCCTCCTCCTCCCTGGAACTGTCCAACACTGACCTGGCCTATGAGTTTACCGAGCTGATTACAACCAGCCGTGCTTTTCAGGCTAACACACGGGTGGTAACCACATCCGATGAAGTTCTGGTTGAAGTAATCAACATGAAGCGTTAAAATAACAGGTCTGGTCCGGGCGGGTTTGCAACCGGCCCGGACCGGCCGGTTTTACAACGGGGAGAGTGGCATGAAAAAGTTTGATTTAATGTCGGTTATCGGCATCCTGGTCGGGGCAACACTGGTTACAACCAGTATTGTTTTTGAAGGTGATCTGCGGGCTTTTTGGAACCCTTCCGGATTGATGATCACTATCGGCGGTTCCTTCGGGGCCCTGATGGTCAGTTTCCGCATGGATGAAATCAAGACGGTGATCCAGGTGACGAAGAAAGTTTTTGTTCGCCAGGATGAATCGCTGATAGACTTGCATGCCCGTTTTGTCGAACTGGCTCAGAAAGCAAGACGGGAAGGGTTGCTTGTCCTGGAAGATGAACTTGACCAGATCGATGACCCCTTTATGCGCAATGGGCTCCAGATGGTAATTGACGGATTTGAACCCGATAATATCAGAAATATTCTTAATGCTGAACTATCATCCCTGGAAAACCGGCACGAACTGGGGCAGAGTCTTTACCGCACCTGGGGATCGCTTGCCCCGTCTTTTGGTATGATCGGAACCCTGATCGGTCTTGTTATGATGCTCTCCAGGCTCGATGATCCCAGTGCTATAGGGCCGGGAATGGCTGTGGCCCTATTAACAACCCTGTACGGTTCGCTGCTGGCCAACCTGGTTTTTCTGCCGATGGCCGGTAAACTGGCGATTTACAGCACCGAGGAAATTCGGATGAAGGAAATCATTATTGAAGCGCTGCTGGCCTTGCAAAGCGGAATTAATCCGCGGTTATTGCAGGAACAGATCAGATCATACTTTTCACCTGCTGAGAAGACAATGCTGGAAGAGGCGAATAAGCACTCTGCCGATGATGAAGACGATGTGGAGGACCTTTTGATTAATGTCTAACCTGCATACTGCCGGAAGCCAAAAAAGCCGGAAAAGAAGAGAAAAAAAGGCCGAGCAGGGCAGCCCCCTCTGGATGGTAACTTATTCAGATATGGTCACCCTGCTGCTAACCTTTTTTATTCTGCTCTACTCGATTTCGGTGATCGATATTGAAAGGTTTCAAACGGTGATCATATCGATTCAAACATCTTTTATGGGGTATACGGGAATTATGGAACAAACACCTGATCCATACGAATCAACAGGAGAAGCTTTAGCCTATGAGGAAGGATTCTTCTCCGAAGCGGCGATGATTGAGCGGGCCAGGGAAGCAGAGGCAGTTTTAGCTGAAGTGGAAGCATTTTTATCCGAAATCGGTCTCGAGGGCCAGGTTGAATTGCGTCTTGATGAGCGGGGAATTGTCATGGAGCTGCCTGAATATATTATATTTGAGCGAGCTCGCGCTGATCTGCGTCCTGAAGCAAGAGGAGTTCTGGATAGCTTTTCGGATCTGTTTTTGCGTCTCGACCGCAATGTCATCGTTGAGGGACACACCTGTGACTTGCCGATAAATGTTCCTGAGTTTCCCAGTAACTGGGAGCTTTCGGTGATCAGGGCTGTCCGGGTAACCCGTTACCTGGTTGAGGAGAAAGGGCTCGATCCCCATCGTCTGACAGCGACAGGGTATGGCGAATTTCAACCGCTGGAGGCGAACCTTACTCCTGAGGCGAGAGCACGGAATCGCCGGGTGACGATGGTTATTTCGCTGCATGCGCAGGAAAGGTATCGCGAAGCCTATTAACGGCAAGGGAGGCACTACTCATGGCAGATAAAACAAAGGAGAAAAACGAGACGCCAGGTGGCAAAAAGAAAAAAAACAAGCTCTGGTTGATCCTGATTATTATTTTAGTTGCTGTGCTGTTGTCGATCGGGTTGCTCGGCTTTCTTTTCCTGGGCGGCAATCTGCCCTTCTTTGACAATACCGCTGATAAGCCGGATCAGGTTAGCGCCGATCCCCCCCGATATATTTATTCAATGGCTGAATTTCAGGTTAACCTGGCCGACCCTGGCACCCGGCGCTTTTTGAGGACAACAATCGATTTAGCCTACAACGAGAAGGCTCTGACTAAAGAAATAGAACGCCGTGAGTCTGAACTGCGATCGCAAATCATCTCAATTCTGCGCAGTAAGTATGTGCTAGATCTCGATGAGCCGGGTGGGATGGATCAGCTCGAAGGTGATTTAATTGAGCAGTTAAACGGCCTGCTTGAAGCAGGTGAGATTGAAGCGATCTACTACAAGGAATTTATTTTTCAGTAAAGACAGGAGAGCCTATGTCCGACATTTTTGATGATCACAGCGGAATGGACCCGCAGGATCCGGGTCAGCTGGAAATCAAAAAAGTTGTTTTTCAACAGCTGGAAGAAGCTGCATCTGCCGAACAGCGGCGCAGCATTGCCCGGGAATTTTTTCCGGTTAAACTGCAAATAGCGGCTGAGCTGGGCAAGGTTGAGCTTAAGGTTCGGGAATTGATCAACCTTGAAGAAGGTTCTGTTCTCGAACTTAACCGGGCTGCCGATGAAAAGGTGATAATACTGGTTAACGGAACCCCCTTTGCCCATGGTGAAATAGTGGTGATAAACGATCGCTTTGGAGTAAGAGTAACTTCGCTGGTTGACCGGAGTGAGGGAGATTCTGAAGAGCATGATGATGGAGGCGAGGGCGCAGGATGAGTGATTACTGGCTGTTATTACAGTCGATGGCCTTTTTAATTCTTATTATTTTATTGGCCTATTTTGCCCTGCGATACGGTCTG
>CAZCHW010000233.1:0-4004 GCA_964498375.1 uncultured Syntrophomonadaceae bacterium
CCACTGATCTTGTCGCCTTCTTTGCCTTTGTCAGCTTTTTTCCCCAACTTGTCGCCGGCCCGATTGAACGAGCCACAAATTTGCTGCCCCAGGTAATCAATAAAAGATCATTTGAATATGGCAGCGCTACCGAAGGGCTGCGACAAATATTATGGGGGCTCTTTAAAAAAGTGGTTATTGCTGACAACTGTGCCATTTATGCCGATTTGGTCTTTGCCAGTCCCGAAAGCTACAACGCTGCGGCCTTATGGGTTGGTTCCATCTTCTTCGGTTTTCAAATTTACGCCGATTTTTCCGGTTACTCTGATATTGCTATCGGCACAGCAAGGCTATTCGGTTTTAAACTTAAACAAAACTTTGCTTATCCATATTTCTCCAGAAACATGGCAGAATTCTGGCGCCGCTGGCACATCTCCCTTTCATCCTGGGTCAGAGATTATCTCTATTTCCCCCTGGGCGGCAGCAGAAAAGGCCCCTTACATGCCGCACGCAATACGTTAATAATCTTTCTGATCATCGGGTTCTGGCACGGCGCAAACTGGACATTTGTATTCTACGGTTTTATCCATGCTTTACTGGTTATCCCCCACATATTAATAAAACCAAAATATAATCCGGCAGAAATTGTTGCGCAGGGACATTTGTTGCCAACCCTGGCCGATTTCGGCCGGATTCTTCTCAACTACCTGCTCCTTTCACTGGCCCGGGTATTTTTTCGATCAGAAAGTATCTCTTTTGCCTTTTCCTACCTTAAAGACATGCTAACCCCTGCTCTTTTTTCCATGCCCAACCTGCCCCGGGGCGGTATTGTCATTTTAGGGCTGGTCGGGCTATTTTTCTTAGCCGAATGGTTCAGCCGCGAACATAGTTTTCCGTTGGCCCGGGAAAACCTTAAGTTTCCCCGCCTGTTCAGGTGGCTAATCTATTCATTTATAATAACCCTGATCATCCTGTATGCCGATATATCGCATGCACCCTTTATCTATTTTGATTTTTAAGGAGTAAAAACATGCTTAAGTTCATTAAAAATATTGCCTCTTTCATCTGCTTTGCGGTGATCTCAGTTATCATTATCCTTAATCTGTGGGTTTCATTTTTTCCATCGAAGGCTCACCAAAACCTGAATTACCGGATCGGGGCCGGTGGTCACATGTACACTCGCCTGCAGGAAGTTGAAAACTTTCCCGCTGTCGATATTTTAGTTCTCGGTTCATCCCAGGCTTACCGCGGTTTTGACCCCAGGCACTTCTCCGGCAGAGGCCTGACCATGTTTAACCTCGGTTCATCATCGCAGACACCAATGCAAACAGAAATACTGGTTAAAGAATATATCGATCATCTCTCCCCCAGCATGGTCATCTATGTTGTCAGCGGGCGCAGCTTCAGTTCCGACGGGGTTGAATCGGCAACAGATATTATCGCCAATAGCCGCCTTAATCTCGAAGGATTTACCGGGGCGTTAAAAACAAAAAACCTGATTGTCTGCAATACCCTTTTGGTAAAGGCCTGGCGGCAGATGTTCAGGCTCGATCAAAACTTTACCGAACCGCGGGTTAAAGGAAAAGATGCTTATATCAGCGGGGGTTTCGTAGAAAGAGAATTAAGTTTCTATGCCAACGACCAAAATTTTCCTGCTCAACAGCACATTTTCAGGCTCGATCAGGTTACTGCCTTTGAAAGCACGCTAACCCTGCTGGAGAACAGAGGAATAGAAATTATTATTGTTCATGCGCCAATCGTTTCAGGCAGGTATAACTCGTACACCAACAACGATGAACTGGATCACTTTCTAAAAGCACAGGGCTTCCCCTACTATAATCTCAACCACAGTCTCAGCTTTTCTTCAACCCGGCACTTTTTCGACAGCACACACCTTAACCAGGTCGGTGTCGATTACATGAACGAACAGTTTTTGGATATCCTGCATAATGAAGGATTTATTCACTAAAAATGTTACAGCTTCAGCTTCAGTCTTGTTCTTCCCGGTTTTCGGTTACACCTGCCGGAGTGAGCAATTCATATACCGGTTCATGGCGGCTGTACCGGCCCAGACCCCGCAAGAGCTGCAAAACATTACCCAGATAAACAAGATAATAGTACCACTTTTTGGCCAGGGCATACCATAATGCGATGCCTAAATTCAGCAGCAGGGCAGTAAGCGGGCTAAAAAAAAGCAGAAGCAGGCCGGTTACCAGCCCTGCAGAGACAATAAATGGATGCGGGTAAGCCCTGATAAAACCTGCCAGGCCACCTTCGCGAAACCGGGCGGTAACTACCTGGCCCAGGCCAAATAGTTTTTTCCCCCTGAAGGAGGCGCAGAAGTTCATCTGCAGCTTTTCCTTCAAAGAAAGCCCGGGGGTGTAGTGATCTGCCATCGGCAGGTCAACCGCCCTGAGTTCTCCGCCCAGGGCAAGCACCCGGCTGAGCAGGTCAATTTCTTCCAGCTGGTAAACTGAAGGGTTCCAGTTCCCTGCTTTCAGTACAGATTCGCGCCGGTAGAGCACTGCCCCGCCGTGATAACGGGCCGGTTTGCCCCAGCCGTGCGGCGGACCCATTTCCTGTTTTGCCAGGGTTACGTAGTCTCGCTCACCGACCACCCGCCCCTCCCGGTCCAGCAGTTGATCAATCGTCCGGCCTGTAATTGCTGCTGTCCCGGGCGGTAACGCTTTAGAAATTTTGCCTGAGCTTTCTTCAACCTGGCATAACTGCTCTATCAGGGTTAAAAATTCCGGGCGCAGCACCATATCACCGTCAAGATAAAGAATCCAGCGGCCCGTTGCCTCCAGTGTGCCCACGTAGCGGCCTGTCCCGGGGCCATAAACCGAGCTTTCAGCAATACGGTAAACTTTCGCTCCAAGCCGGCCGGCAATTTCTGCACTCTTGTCGCTCGATGCTGAATCGACAAATATCCATTCAACAACAGCATCGCTGCCGCCCGACAGGGAAGCAAACAGCGCCGGCAGGCGTTCTGCTTCATTACGCCCAATCACTACAACCGAAAGCCAGACTTGCCCGGCCCGGCTGTTTGTTCCAACGCTCTTGGCAGGCTGTTTTGCCTCGCTCACCGCTTCACACTCCCTGTCCTGTTTTTTCGGCAATAATCGCTTCAATTTCTTTAAACCGGGATCGCCAGGTCCGGGCAGCGGCAAAATTTATTCTTTCAGCGCGTTGCTCAGGAAGCACAGCTTCATTAAGCGCTGCACCGATAGCGCGGCTTAAATCATCACAGCCCCGGTAATAATGGATCGGCCCCTGCATCTCTGCCAGTTCACGCATCGGCGGGGCCACCACCGGCAGCCCCGAGGCCAGGTACTCGTAATATTTAATCGGGTTAACCGCCTCGGTCAGGTCGTTCAGGCGAAAGGGAATTAAACCCACCGTACTGTTCTGCATATAAGCGGGAAGCTCATCGTATGGCTTTGGCCCGGTTGTGGTCAGGTTCCCCGCGGCTTTCAGTTCACTCAAACCGGGCTGCAGAGACTCATCAGTAACCGGCCCGATTAGCACAAAATTGACCTCTGGCAGCCGGCGCACCGCGCCGCACAGCGCCTCAAGATCGAACCGGGTGTCAATAGTACCCACATACAAGGCTACAGGGCGGCCATCCTGTGGCAGGTCGTCAGGCGGTGACAGCGTTTCATTGGTAAAAAATTGATCACTTACCCCGTTGGGCATAAGGTAAAGCTGATCAGCCCTCGCTTCGGCAGCCCACTCCAGCAGGGCCTGCGAGGTAGCCAGGACAAAGTCAACCCGCTTTATTAAGTTTTTCTGCAGCTCTGTAACATTACCGGGAATTGCCCCAAACTGATCAAGGCGATCAGCCAGGCGGTAACAGCTGAATCGGTGGGGGATTATATCCAGCAGGCTGAAGGCAGGCGGCCCTGCACACCAGATTAGATCTACCGGGGCAAATCCGCCGTCTTCCAAAGTTTTCTTCAGCGGCGGAAGACAGAAACGATACTGATTACGTCCAACCCAGAGGCTTCGCAAAAGCGGCTTGTTAT
>CAZCHW010000234.1:0-3998 GCA_964498375.1 uncultured Syntrophomonadaceae bacterium
ATTTGCGTAAAGAAGCTGAAAATCTTCGGGAGGAATTGCAGGTAGCTGGAGCAGGTGAAATAGATCTTAAACTGGCTGCTTTGTTACGGGAGCAGGAACAGCTGAAAGATATGCTTAAACGATACGAAGCCGCCTCTAAAAGGGAGCTATACCAGCGGGGGAGCATGGCTTTACAAAGAATTAAAGCGATCCGGGTTGAGCAACAGACGCTCAGGCAGTTTAACGCGGTTGATTATGACAGGTGGCAGGAGGCGGAAGCGGCAATTAAACACCTGCGGAATGACCGTAAGTGCCTGGAGCAGGAAATGGAAAGAGTAGAGAAAGTTCGGGTTGCGATGTTGGGTGAAAGACAAGAACTGACTTTGAAGCGAAAAAAAGTTGTAGCGCAGCTGGACCGTTTAAGAGAAAATATCTTGCCGTTGCTTGACAGGTATCGCCTGCGACAACTTAAACTGACTGAATGCAGGGAGGCCGGACGGGGTGATTTAACCGGCAAGCTCTTCCCGGGCAGTCTGATTTTGTTTAGTCTTGCCCTGGCCGGTTCAATTTTTGCGTCAGCCTGGTGGGTTTACCTGGTTCTGGCAGCTGCCGGTTTGGTCCTGTTAGTTGGCAGCGGCATGCTTATACGAACAGCATTTCTGAAGAGTGAAGTAAAAACGCTGGAAAAGAGTCTTATTCTTCAAGCCGCCAGTCAGGGGCTGCCGCACCGAAACTTGGAAGAGATTTGGGCAGCAGTTGCTGGTTTAGAAGGGCGCGCCGGTGATCTGGAAGTTACAATGGAACAGCTGGAAACCAACTTGAACTGGCAAACCCGGGAAGGTGAAAGAGTTAAGACGGAGCTAGGGCGAAATCATGACCGGCTGGAAAGGGAAGCCCGGATTATTCGGGACCTGCAGATCAAGCTGGGGCTGGATAACCCTGGACTGTTAAAAGAAAAAATAATTAAGGCCGACCGACTGAAAAATGAACTGGCCAATCAATATAACCTGCTGCATGGTTTGTTCCCTCATCTGAACTCTGGCCAGGATGGAACAACTGATTTTTCCTGGTGGGAAGATGCGCTTGTTCAATTACAACCATTCAGTGAAGCTGAGCGAGATCTTGAATACAATCACCAAATCGTTGAGAGCTTGCAGGAACGGTTAGCAAATTGTGTCGATCTAGCAGGAGCGCTTAAAAAACAGCAGACAGGTCAGGCTCGGCGTCTTTACGAACTGGAGAAAGCATATAATGAGCTGACCAAATTTGAAGAGCAGCGTTATTTACCCTGCCAGACCATGACTGATCTGGAAACGCTAATTAGTGAAATTGGCAAATGGATAAAAGTTCGGGATAGCAATCTTCAGGCAGCTCTGTTGGCGGTCCGGGCCGTGAATAAGGTGATCAGCGAGGAAGAAGAAAAAGTAGCCTCGCTTTTCGGCCCGGATAGCGCGGTCAGCCGGTATTTCAGAGAGATAACCGGAGACCGGTATAGCGAGGTTTATTTTGCCGGCGGAGATCAGCCGCTTCACCTGGTTACCGCCAACGGTTTAGATCTAACAGCGGATAAAATCTCCGGCGGAACTTTTGATCAACTTTATTTTACAGTACGTCTTGTGCTCGGGGAAAAATTACTCCAGGGACGTTCGGGTTTTCTTATTTTGGACGATCCTTTTATCAAGGCCGATCCCCGGCGTTTGAAAACTTTACTGGAAATGCTTTTACAGATCACCGACAGGGGCTGGCAAATATTATACTTCAGCTGTAAAGGTGAAGTCAGGGATTTACTGGAAAGTTATATTAAAGCCGGCCGGGTCGAAGAATTTTTGATCAAACCGGCATGAAATTGGGGGTGCTCCTTTAATGCATTTATTGATACTGGGCTGTTACGGACCTTATCCGCCAGCTGGCGGAGCCTGTTCAGGCTATCTTGTCCAGGAAGATAATTATACAATCCTGCTTGATTGCGGCAATGGGGTGTTAAGCCGGTTGCAGCATCATTTTGATTTCCGGGCTTTAAAAGCTGTAATTATTTCACACTTACATGCCGATCATGTTTCTGACTTGATGATTATGCGTTACGGACTGGAAATAGCTTTTAAAAAGGGATTACGCTCTTCTGCTCTGCCGCTTTATGCTCCTGCTGAACCCGGGGAGGAATTTTTGCGTCTGCCCTATAAAAACGCCTATCAGGTCGAGAAGATTAATACAGACGTTAAGCTGCAGCTTGGTCCTTTTACTGTAAGCTTTTGCCCAGGTGTACATGCTGTTCCCGCTTATGCAATTAAAGTTCAATCGGGTCCTAAAACCCTGGTCTATAGTGGAGATACTGAATATCATGAGGCTATAGCAGAATTTGTTAAAGGGGCAGATCTTTTTCTCTGCGAAGCAAACTACCTTGATGAAGATCTTCAGGCCGGCTTAGCCAACCATTTAAGCGCAGCTCAGGCAGCCGAACTGGCGGCCGGAAATAAGGTTAAAAGGTTAATCTTAACCCACCATTACCCTGAGCGTGATCCGGCGCTGACTTTAGCGGAGGCAGTAAGATATTTCCCCACAGCCGAGCTTGCCGCTGAAGACAGTGAATTAGTGGTATAAATAGAGGGTTAATTTCCAGGGTCGTAAGCATTGTTACCGCTTGTTGCGTCAGCTAAGGGGAGCAATGTGATCGCGATAATAAGCAAGCAGGTTAGACAGTTTTAATTTGCCGCTTAATTGATTTAATTGTTATAATTAGTAAAGTCGGCAAACAGGAGACGGAGGTTGAATTTAATGGCAGATTCCCAGGCTAGGTTGCGTGAATTGCCGGCAGTTGATCGGCTTTTGCATGACCCGGAAATTGAACAGCTGCTCCGGAATATTCCACGTCGCCTTGTTTTACAGGCAATTCAGGAGCTTCTTGACCAGTATCGCGCATTGCTGACAGGCAAAAGCGGCCGGATTAAAGCCGGCGGTGAACTTGATCTTTCCCCGCAATCCCTGGCTCGTGAAGCTGCCCGTCTGGCTGAAAAGAAAGCAACCATGAATATCCAGTCATTGATCAATGCAACCGGGGTGGTGCTGCATACCAATCTGGGCCGTGCTCCTCTTGCTGTTTCTGCTGTTGAAGCACTAAATACTGTAGCGCAGAACTATAACAACTTAGAATTGAACCTTGACACTGGCAACCGCGGTTCGCGGCAGGATCACCTGGAAACGATCATCTGTGATCTGACCGGGGCTGAAGCCGCGCTTGTTTTAAACAACAACGCCGCCGCTGTTTTTTTAACCCTTAATTCAGTGGCTGTAGGTCTGGAAGTAGTGGTTTCGCGCGGTCAGCTGGTAGAAATCGGCGGCTCTTTCAGAATTCCTGATATTATGGCTGCCAGTGGTGCGAAGCTTGTCGAAGTCGGCACAACCAATAAAACATATCTTCGTGATTATGAAAATGCTTTGAATGTTCAGAGCGCAGCTATTCTGAAAGTGCATACAAGTAATTACCATATGATCGGGTTTACAGCTGCAGTGGATACAGATGCGCTGGTCGGGCTGGCCCACCGGCATAATTTAATCATGATAGAAGATTTGGGCAGCGGGGTCCTCATCGATTTAAAAAATTACAGGCTGCCAGATGAACCGCGAGTCCAGGACAGCCTGTCTGCCGGAGCCGACCTGGTTACTTTTAGCGGAGATAAGCTGCTCGGCGGTCCCCAGGCAGGTATTATTGTCGGGCGGAGTGATCTGGTTGGGGCCATCCGCCGCAACCAGCTGGCCCGTTCGCTGCGGGTCGATAAATTTACTCTTGCAGCTCTGGAAGCGACCTTGCGTCTCTACTATGATGAAAATGATGCGATTAAGCAGATCCCGGTCTGGCGGATGCTGACCGCCGAACCCGGTTACCTGGAGGAACGGGCCCGAAAATTATCCCGGGAAATGGCTAAAATATTTGGTTCTAAGAATGTCTCGGTGATCAGTGGGTTTTCAAAAGTGGGCGGAGGCGCCTTGCCCACTGCAGAATTGCCTACCAGCCTGGTTGCGGT
>CAZCHW010000235.1:0-3982 GCA_964498375.1 uncultured Syntrophomonadaceae bacterium
TCTGCTGCAGTATTAACCCTGACAGTTTCCACACCGGCCGGTGGGGCCAGGTGAGTTGGACCACTGACCAGGGTAACCGCCGCGCCACGCTGTTGCAATGCGCGGGCCAGGGCGTAACCCATCAGACCACTTGAAGGATTACTGATAAAACGAACAGGATCAAGCGGCTCTCGGGTCGGTCCCGCAGTGACCAGCGCAGTCAGATCTTTAAAATCTCTGGGCAGAAAAATCTGGCGGCAAAAATGGTAGATGTCATTTGGCTCGGGCATGCGCCCTTTACCGTAAACACCGCAGGCCAGCTCTCCCGCATCGGGATCCATGACATAGCAGCCCCGCGATTTCAGTTTTTCCAGGTTATCCCTGACTGCCGGATGATCGAACATATTTACATTCATTGATGGTACTATAACTACCGGGCAGGTGGAGGCAAGGTAAAGGGTAGCCAGCAGGTTGTCAGCCAGCCCCCCGGCCAGTTTGGCAATTGTGTTCGCCGAAGCAGGAGCAATCACCAGTAAATCGGCTTCTTCCACCAGGTCGATATGGCGGATTTTAGCTTCACTGCGCTCGCTGAACATAGCGGTAAAGGCAGGGCGGCCGGTGAGTGTTTGAAAGGTAAGCGGAGCAATAAATTCAGTCGCCGCTTTCGTCATCACCACCTGCACCTCGGATCCTCCGCGGATAAATATCCGGGCCAGCTCGGCTGCCTTGTAAGCAGCGATTCCACCGGTTACCCCGAGCACTACTTTATGCATGATCAACGCTCCCTGCTCAGTTACCTATTTTATTCCATCACGAAATCTTTCATACTCAATATTGCCGGCTTCAATCTCGTAAAGAGCCGTGGTTACTTCTTTACTGTAGTTTTGTTCAATCGTTTTACGGCTTCCGTTTCGAAGTTGGCGACCCCGCTTGGCAGCGGCAATTACCAGGGTATATTTACTGTCGAACCTTTTCAGCAGATCATCAATCGACGGATAAATCATCTTCACTCACCTCCCCAGCCAGGCGGGCGAATACCGCGGCTAACCCGACATTTTTCGGCATCAAGAATTGCCCCGATCAACCTGGCCGCATCTTCAACCTGATCGTTAATCACTATATAATCATATAAATGGTAAGCTTTCATTTCTTCACCGGCAGCGAGCAGCCGCTGTCTGATTTTCGGCTCATCTTCTGTGCCCCTTCCCCTGATTCGCTCCTCCAGAGCTTCCGACGAGGGGGGGGATAGAAAAACAGACACTGAAGCGGGAGAGTTTTTGCGCACCTGTGCTGCTCCCTGCACGTCAATTTCCAGGATTAAGTCGCAGCCGGAAGACAGCACCTCGCGAACCAGTTTTAAACGGGTCCCGTAATAATTGTTGTGCACACGAGCCCATTCCAGGAAGGCCCCTTCTTTGATCATTTCTTTAAAACGGGCCTGATCGACAAAGTTATATTCCCGACCTTCCACTTCGCCGGGACGGGGCGGTCTGGTTGTGGTCGATACAGAAAGCAACAGGTTGGTTCTAAGTTCAGCAAGGCGGCGACAAACCGTGCCCTTGCCCACCCCTGAAGGTCCTGAAATGATCAATAAAATTCCTTCAGCCATTTAGCCCCTCCTTATTTTTCTTCGTTCTGTTCAGGCTCTGCTGTGCTGTCACGCGACTGCAACCGGTGTTTAACCGTCTCAGGCTGGACAGCGGAAAGGATAATATGGCCGCTGTCGGCAAAAATGACCGCCCTGGTCCGACGCCCGTAGGTGGCATCGATCAGGGTGCCCCGGTCCCGCGCCTCGCTGATCACTCTTTTGATCGGCGCTGATTCAGGACTGACTATCGCAATAATCCGGTTAGCCGAGACGATATTACCGAAACCGATATTGATCAGTTTGGTTGTCATTATTTTACCCCTTTCTCTTACTCCAGGTTCTGGATCTGTTCACGGATCTTTTCCAGCTCGGCTTTCATGTCCACCACCAGGTTGGTCAGCCTGTAATCACCGGCTTTAGAGCCAATTGTGTTAACCTCACGAAACATTTCCTGGGCTATAAAGTCAAGCTTACGGCCAACCGGTTCGCTGCCGTTAAGGTTGGTCCGAAATGCTTCAATATGACTCTGCAGCCGCACCAGCTCTTCGTCAACACCCATCCGCTCAACGAGGATCGCACTTTCCATCAGCAGCCTGGTTTCTTCAAACTGACCGGCCAGCAGTTCGGCAAATTTCTGCTCGACTCGCCTGCGACAATCATCTTTTGCTCCTTCAGCCCTTTCAGCGGCCTGTTCAACCAGGTTTTCAAGATTCTTTGCCCGATCGATCAGATCACGGCAAAGATTTTCACCCTCGCGATGCCGCTGCTTTAAAAGGTTTTCCAGCGCTTCCTGCAACGCTTCGCCGGCAGCAGGCCAAACTTCCTCTTCGGTCAGTGAAAGACCGGCCGGTTTAAAAAGTTCAGGCATCTGAAGCAGGTGTTTTAAACGAACCTGTTCATCGAGGCCCAGGCGCTCGACCAGATGTTTCAGTGAAAGGTGGTAGTCTTCAGCCAGATCGTAGTTTACTTTTACCTGGCGCAGCCCGGCAGGAATTTCATCAAGGGTGAGGGTAACCTCAACCCGGCCCCGGCTGATTTGATCCTGCAGCAATCGGCGCACAGGATCTTCCAAAGCATAAAGCTCGCGGGGCAGCCGAATGGAAAAATCGGCATAACGGTGATTAACAGAACGCATTTCAGCGGAAAAGCTGAAGCCATCTCTGGTACAGCTACCGCGGCCGTAACCGGTCATGCTCTTAATCATGGCATTATTCCTTTATTAGTTATTGTACTGCGTTAATATTAACATCAATAGCAGTTGATCTCAAGAAACAATTATCCGCATTTGTTGCCAAGGCCGGACAAAGACATTATACTTGATTGCGGAAGCTTAAATGGAGGAATAATGATGGCCTTTGATACTTTGATTATGCAGCAGGTAACCTGTGAGCTGCAGGTAAAGCTGGCCGGTGCTACAGCACAGCGGGTTGCCGAACCGGTTAATGGAGAAATCATCGTTGAGTTCTACAACCAGGAAGGGCGGCAAAGCTTGCTATTTTCGATCGATGCCCGGCATGCACGGACGCATTTAATCAGAACTGAAGGCCGCAAAAACAGGAAAAACAGGCCGCCGTCATCTTTTTGCATGCTGTTGAGAAAATACCTGATCGGCGGCCGGGCCCTTAGTTTCAACAACCCGCCCCGGGAAAGAATAATGGAAATTGATTTCAGCCCGCCTGATGGATTGCCGCCGGTAAGGCTGATTGCAGAGCTGATGGGCAGACGCAGCAACCTGATTCTGGTAGACGAAACCGATACAATTTTAGGAGCAGCCCGCCCGGTCAGTCTGGAGAAAAACAGGCAGCGGGCAATTCTGCCGGGGTTAAAGTACAGCCCACCACCGGCTCAGCAAAAACTTGAACCCCTGTCTGTTGAAGGTGAAATCCTTGCCGGTATCTTCGAAGGAGCAACTGAAGAGGGTAAAAATTTCGAACAGGCCCTGATCGGTTCAGTTGCCGGGCTAAGCCCCCTGGTTGCCCGCGAACTGCTGCACCGGGCCTCTGTGACAAACAGCGGCAGTGATTATCACTGGGGGGTGCTGGCCGGGGAGATAAATTCGCTTTTCGCTACTGGGGACCAGGGACAGCTCAAGCCGGTGATGCTCCCCGCATTAAAGCTTTACGCTCCTTTAAGACTTACACACCTGCCGGATCAGGATCAGCTGGAAGCAGAATCAGCAAACCGGTTGTTAGAAATTTTCTACAGCAACCTGATCAAAGATGAGCAGGAAAAAGCACTGCGCGACCTGCTGACCGGTACTGTCCAGCGACGGTTGAAAAGGATAGAACGGAAGCAAAGGGAACAGGAAAAAGATATGGCAACAGCCGAGCAAGCCCCTCAATATCGTCTTTTCGGCGAATTGCTGCTGGCCTATGGCGACCGGGTGCCAAAAGGCGCCAGTAGTGTCAATCTGCC
>CAZCHW010000236.1:0-3963 GCA_964498375.1 uncultured Syntrophomonadaceae bacterium
GTGGTAGCTGGCTGATGAATGCACAGTACCTGGTCTTTATAGCGCTTGTCTTAACCCTGATCATGTTTATCTGGGGCCGGTTGCGCTACGATGTTGTAGCCCTGCTGGCCCTGGTATCTCTGGCCATAGTTGGAGTAATCCCTGCAGACGATGCTTTTAACGGATTCAGTCATCCGGCCGTTATTACAGTGGCTGCGGTTTTAATTCTCAGTAAGGGTTTAATGAATTCCGGGGTTGTCGATTCAATATCGCGCAAAATGTCCAGGGTTAACCATAACCAGACTTTACAGCTTGCTATCCTGCTCACTGCTGTAACGGTTAGCTCTGCTTTTATGAACAATATCGGGGCTCTGGCTCTGTTTATGCCGGTAGCAATCCGCATGGCCCGTCGGGCTGGACGTACTGTTTCAATCTACCTGATGCCGCTGGCCTTCAGTTCCCTGCTTGGCGGTCTGATGACTCAAATCGGTACACCGCCGAACATAATTATTTCGATTTTCAGAGAAAACACCGACCTGGCCGCACCGTTCAGAATGTTCGATTTTGCCCCGGTCGGTGCCGGGGTAGCCCTCGCAGGACTGGCTTTTATTATCCTGGTCGGCTGGCGATTCATTCCCTGTCGGCAGGGGCAAATTTCCAAGGAAGATCTCTTTGAAATAGACAGCTACCTGACTGAGGTATTTGTGCCCAAAGGGTCTCGTTTTGCAGGTAAAAGGCTGCTTGATTTAGGCAAAGCCTCTGATGGAAAAGTAGTGGTCGTCGGGCACGTTCGTAATAAAAGGAAAATGCCTTTTTTTTCACCCTATCGCCTCTTCGAGGAAGGAGATCATATTATTATCCAGGCCAATGCCGAGGATTTGAATGAGTTCCTTGATGTAACAGGGCTTAAGCTTACTGCTTCGGGAAAGTTAAGTGAAGAGGATTTAAGTTCCGATGAAATCAGCATTGTCGAAGCAGTGGTGACAACTAACTCGGTTATGGAAGGCCAGACTGCCCGTTCATTAAATTTGCGATCAATTTACGGGATCAACCTGCTCGGCATTTCTCGTGAAGGGGCCCGGTTGAACGCCCGTCCCGACAGGATTCGCTTCCGGGCTGGTGATGTGCTGCTATTACAGGGGCGTTCGGAAGCGCTTCGTGAAGTGACCAATACCCTGGGTTGCTTGCCCCTGGTAGAACGGGGCTTGAAACTTGGCAAGCCGCGCCGTTACCTGGTGGGTGTGGGGATATTTCTCACTGCACTGCTTCTGACTGCATTTGGAATTTTACAGATTCAGGTTGCTTTTACCGCTGCTGCAGTGGCAATGCTCCTGACCGGTTTTGTGACCCTCAGAGAACTTTATGAGAGCATTGACTGGCCGGTGATCATTTTACTGGGCGCTATGATTCCGGTCAGCCAGGCATTGGAATCGACAGGAGGGGCAGAGGTACTCGGTAACGCCTTATTTCATATTTCCGGAACGATGGCTCCCTGGGCAGTTTTGCTAATATTACTGATCCTAACGATGCTGCTTTCCAATGTGGTAAATAATGCTGCCGCAGCTTTATTAATGGCCCCGATTGCCCTTAGTGTTGCTACCGGTATGGGAGCATGTGCCGATTCTTTCCTGATGACCGTGGCTGTCGGATCTTCCTGTGCGTTTTTAACTCCGATAGGCCATCAGTCTAATACGCTGGTTATGGGTCCCGGGGGTTACCATTTCGGTGATTACTGGCGCATGGGGTTGCCCCTTACCCTGGTGGTTACCCTGACAGCGGTACCGTTGATCATAATATTTTGGCCGCTTTAACTTAGCGGTTCTTTCAATTGCACAGATGAATACGCGCAGGACAAGTAAAGGAGAGAATCAAATTGCAAACAGACCAGATCATCATATTCTCAACGCTTGGTATAACTTTACTCTTATTTATCTGGGGCAAATGGCGATACGATCTGGTTGCAGTTTTTGCCCTGCTTATTGTGACCGTTATCGGTCTGGTAGAGCCTGAACAGGCCTTTTCCGGATTTGGTCATCCGGCGGTAATTACCGTAGCGGCGGTGCTGATAGTAAGCAGGGCGTTATTCAATTCAGGCATGGTCGATTACCTGGTTCGTCTGATGGGGCAGGCAGGAGAAAATTATTTGGCCCAGCTGACAGTGCTAATGCTGGCGGTGACGGTCAGTTCTGCTTTTATGAACAACATTGGTTCCCTGGCTCTGTTTATGCCGGTAGCGATTCGGATGGCCCGTAAAAGTGAACGGTCACCATCACTTTATCTGATGCCCCTGGCTTTTGGTTCCCTGCTGGGCGGGTTGATAACCCAGGTTGGAACTCCGCCGAACATTATCATTTCAATGTTCCGGGCAGAAACAGAAGCGGCAGAAGCTTTCCGCATGTTTGATTTCGCACCTGTTGGTGCCGGTGTTGCCCTGGCCGGCCTGCTATTTGTAATTATTATCGGCTGGCGTCTGATGCCGCGGCGTAAAGGGAATCTTTCACGGGAAGACCTTTTTAAAGTGGAAGATTACATCACCGAGGTAATTGTTCCGGAAAAATCAGCTCTGACCGGGAAAAGAATGCGTGACCTTGAAAAAGCAACCGAAGGCGATGTGACGGTAGTAGGCCACATCAGAAACGGTGAGAAATTCAGCGCGCCTTCTCCCTACAGAACTTTCAAAGAAGGCGATGCCCTGGTGATCAGGGCCAATGCCGAAGAATTACAGGAACTGATAGATACTACCGGTTTGAAACTGGCGGAGTCTGATAAACTTGACGATCAGGTTCTCAGTTCAGAAGAGGTTGAAGTAATTGAGGCAACGGTGACTAGAAACTCACCACTTGAAGGGCGGACAGCCAATAATTTTAAACTAAGATCTCGCTACGGGGTTAATCTTCTCGGGCTGGCACGTCAGGGAGGAAGACTGCGCAGCACCCCTGACAGGGTCAGGTTCAGGACCGGTGATGTCTTATTGCCGCAGGGTCCGGCCGATACCTTGTACGAAGTATTTCCGGCGCTTGGTCTGCTTCCCCTGGTTGAACGGGGTTTACGGGTTGGCCAGCCCCGCCGTGTTGCCCTGGCAATTGTTATATTTGCTGCTGCCCTGGCGCTTGCTGCAACTGGCATATTGCCGATTCAGGTTGCTTTTACCGGAGCAGCATTTACCCTGATCATTGCCGGGTTTCTCTCTATGAAAGAAATCTATGAAAGTGTAGATTGGCCGGTAATCGTTTTGCTGGGAGCGATGATTCCGGTCAGTGGTGCCCTGGAAACAACTGGCGGGGCAGAATTGATTGCAACAGGTATCTTAAATCTGGCCGGCAGCTATGCTCCCTGGATTACACTGACGGTAGTTCTTGTCGGGACAATGTTTCTCTCTGACCTGGTTAACAATGCCGCAGCAGCAGTATTGATGGCTCCCATTGCCATAAGTGTAGCGGGGGGAATTGGATCACAGGCCGATCCTTTTTTAATGGCAGTAGCAATTGGCGCTTCATGTGCTTTTCTTACTCCCATTGGCCACCAGTCTAACACACTGGTCATGGGCCCTGGTGGTTATAAATTCAGTGATTACTGGCGAATGGGTTTGCCGCTTGAGCTGGTAATTGTGCTGGTTTCAATCCCGCTGATTCTCTATTTCTGGCCAACCGGTCTTTAAAGTGTCGTTCAGCTGTTTAAATGATCGTGTTATAATAGTACCTCTTTAAAGGTTACAGTGGGCTTGTGTCGAAAGAATAATAAACTTTTCTTCTAATCCGGCTGCATGCCCGGACTGGTTTGAAGGAGTTGATTGTTTATGAAAGTTTTAATCAAAACTCCGGCTGTCATGATTATCCTGATTCTTCTAATGCTAACCTCTTGCGGTTGTGATTCCGGAGAGGCCCCGGGTCTGGATGACCCGTTGCCTGATACGCCATCTCTAGAAGACCCGCAGCTTCCGGATCAAGAGTCTGCTGATGAATTTCCTTTCGCAGAGGAACCTGT
>CAZCHW010000237.1:0-3938 GCA_964498375.1 uncultured Syntrophomonadaceae bacterium
GAGATATGTTCTCCACTCCTCAGTTACAGGATGAAGTTATGTTAAGGGCAGTTTACAGGGGGTTGGCAGAAGGCAACGCTGTGTTGCTGTACCAGGATAAAGATGATTACAGGGTTGAACCGGTTAGAGGAATGATTCCCCTGCTTGCTGGCGCCCGCTTGATTGAGATGTGCAACGAAGATACAGTAGCTCTGGTATTTGGCGGTGCCCTGGTTGATAATGCCTTACAGGATGTCCTTGAACTTTACAGGCAGCCCCCGCTGATTATCGTAAACGATGCAACCAGGCTGTTTATTTCCCCGGAAATATTTGCCCGTTTTACGGCCAGGGGTGGAAATATAAATGTTTTAGACCAGCTTGATTTACTGGCCATTACATTAAATCCTTCAGACCCCTGTGGTCGTGGCTATGATCCGCAGATGTTTTTGGAAAAAGTTTCTGAAGCGGTTAACCCATGCCCTGTGTATGACCTGGTATTTCAGGATCTAATTGTTTTATAACTTCTTAGAAAAGAGAGGTCTTTGGTTCGGTGGAAAATAAATTGAATCTAGATCAAACAAAAGTGAATCTAGCCAGAGAAACCGCTGGAAAAATTGCCGATCGTCTACATTCATGGATCGGTGACTACACGACTACTACAACCGAACGGGCAGCAGCAAGACTGCTCGGGATTGATGGTGTAGATCAGGCCGGTGTGCCTTTGGCTAACGTAATGGTTGAGAAACTAGAACAGGCCGGCATTCTCAGTAGCGGCCTGGTTCCCTGGCTGTCACGTGCTGTTGTTGTAAGAAATGAGAGTCCGCAAAAGATTGCAGAAGATTTGGCTGACGGTAAGTTTTCGGCAAATGATGTATCATCACTACCTGAAGACAAATGGAAGGTTGTTGCCGATACACTGGCCGCCGAGGCTGCAGCAAAAATTAAATCGGTGCGTAGTAGGCGGGAAGAAATGAAAACCAATGCTGCCCCTTCGGGAAAACCAATGCTCTATGTAATCGTGGCAACAGGAAATGTGTATGAAGATGCTGTTCAGGCAAAAGCTGCCGCGCTGCAGGGTGCTGATATTGTGGCAGTAATCAGGCACACCGGTCAAAGTTTACTTGATTATGTTCCCTACGGACCAACAACAGAAGGGTTTGGTGGTACTTACGCAACCCAGGAAAATTTCCGTATTGTCAGAAAGGCCCTAGATGAAGCAGGAGAAGAGACTGGCCGGTATATCAATCTGGTCAACTATGCCTCAGGGCTTTGCATGCCGGAAATATCAGCCATGGGAGCCATTGAGCGCCTAGATATGATGCTCAATGATTCAATGTACGGTATTTTATTCCGCGACATCAATATGCGCAGAACTTTTATCGATCAGCACTTTTCACGGATGATAAATGCTTACGCCGGAATTATCATCAATACCGGTGAAGATAATTACCTTACCACTGCAGATGCATTTGATAAGGGCTATACTGTTTTAGCTTCCCAGTTTATCAATGAGCAGCTCGCTTTGCGCTCAGGATTAAAAGAAGAGCAAATGGGGTTGGGTCACGCCTTTGAGATTAACCCTGAAATGGAAGATGGTCTTTTAATGGAAATTGCCCAGGCCCAGTTGTGCCGGGAACTTTTCCCTAAATCACCTCTTAAGTATATGCCGCCCACTAAGCATGTAACCGGCGATATTTTTAAAACCTACCTGATTAACGGCATGTATAACCTGGTTTCAGTGCTCACCGGTCAGGAAATTCAACTGCTTGGTATGTTAACCGAGGCAATTCACACACCGTTTATTAGCGACCGTTACCTCAGCATTGCCAACAGCAAATATATCTTTAACAATGCCCGTCATCTTGGGGAAGAGGTGCTTTTTGCTGAAGGCGGAAAAATTCAGGACCGGGCCCGGTATCTGCTGGATCAAGCCTGCAAGATGCTGCTGAAGATTGAAGACATAAGCCTTGAAACCGCTATGGAAGAGGGTATGTTTGCTGATATCAAACGACCGCGTGATGGTGGAAAAGGTGGCAGCGGTGTTATAGAAAGAGCTGAAGATTATTACAACCCGTTTTTTAAACTCTTCTTAAATGGTTTGGCAAGTGATGAAGGGAGGGCCTCCTGATGGATATAGATTTAACAAAAATGAAAACCTATGGAGATACCCTTAACGATGGAGCGATGCAGGTAAGTTTTACCCTGCCTGTTCCGGCTGGTGACGAAGCTAAAGAGGCCGCCCGCCAGATTGCCCTGAAAATGGGTTTGGAAGGCCCTGCTATAACAGAAATGGCCGACCTGGGGGCCGGGTTTTCTTTCTTTGTTGTCTACGGCAAATGTACCCATACTGTTGATTACAGCGCCATTAAAATTCCCAAGCAGCAGCAGAAAGTCCTTTCTTTTAAAGAAGTAAATGCTTTAATTAAGAACAAGCTAAACCGCAAGGTTGTTGTTGTTGCCGCATGTACAGGTAGTGACGCCCACACAGTTGGGATCGATGCGATTATCAATATGAAGGGATACAAAGGTGAATACGGCTTAGAAAGATATCCGGAAATTGAGGCCTATAATCTGGGCAGCCAGGTTCCCAATGCGGAATTACTGGCCCGGGCGGTTGAGCTAAATGCTGATGCAGTCCTTGTGTCCCAGGTGGTAACCCAGAAGAACATTCACCTAGAAAACCTGACCGAACTAATCGAGCTTGCTGAAGCAGAAGGTTTGCGTGATCAGGTGCTGCTGATATGTGGCGGTCCGCGGATTTCGCACGAACTGGCGATTGAACTTGGTTATGACGCCGGGTTTGGCGCAGGAACGCTGCCAAATCAGGTCGCTTCCTTCATTGCCGCGGAATTGGTGCGGCGGAAGAAGAATGGTCAATAAAACAAGACAGGGCAGGCCAGTAGGCCTGCCCTGTCTGCATACTGGAGGTGATTATCCAAGTATAAAAGAAACTGCAATTTCTGTTCCGTTCGAAAAATATTTTGAGGAGGTACAAGTATGTCAGCTGAAACAAAAGCAGTACAGGACAAAAAACCTAGTTTTGCCGGTGCCTTATTTGTAATTCTGTTTCTTTGCGTGGCTCTTTTTGTCCAGGTTTTTGTTCTTGACTTGTCCTGGGATACCCACATTACCCTGGTATTAGCCAGTGTTGTTGCTATCATTGTCGCTGTTAGGTCTGGTTATACTTACAAAGAGTGTCAGGAAGCTATTTTATACGGATGCAACCTGGCCATGCTGCCAATGCTAATCCTGATGATGATTGGGGTTCTGATCGGTTCCTGGATTCCGGCCGGAGTAATCCCTTCGCTTATTTACTATGGTATGCTAATTTTAACCCCGACAATCTTTTTAGCAACAGTTTGCCTGGTCTGTGCGATCGCTTCGGTAACTACCGGTAGTTCCTGGACCACGGGAGCGACCTTTGGTGTTGCTTTCATGGGAATAGGAATGGGTTTGGGAATTCCGGCAGCTATGACTGCCGGGGCGGTAATTTCCGGAGCGATTTTCGGCGATAAAATGTCGCCCCTCTCTGATTCAACCAACCTGGGTGCAGCGGTTGGAGAAGCAGATCTTTTTGATCATATCAAAAGTATGATGTATACAACTGTCCCAGCCCTGGTAATCGCGTTGATCCTTTATGCAATTATGGGGGCCCGGTTTGCCGGCGGGACTATCGATGCTGCGCAGATTGCCCTGGTCCTGGATGGATTAACCGCGAATTTTCACATCAGCGTAATTTATTTTATCCCGCCGATTCTCGTAGTAATTTTAGCAGTAAAGAGAGTACCTGGACTGGCGGTAATGATCATTGCCTCCCTCGTCGGTGCTGTCTTCGCCATGATCTTCCAGGGATACAGCCTGGCAGAAATGATCACATTCATGAACAACGGTTATGTTTCCAATACCGGGGTTGAAGCACTTGATGCCCTGCTCAGCCGTGGTGGTTTGCAGAGCATGAT
>CAZCHW010000238.1:0-3920 GCA_964498375.1 uncultured Syntrophomonadaceae bacterium
TAAGCCGGACTTATTCAGCCACCTCATCAGGTGGTGGGTGTTTCCTCCCTCAAAGCATGGAAGCCACCGAGGATATCGGCAATAGCCACACCAAGACGCTGTGGAGGCCCATCCGGAAAACCTGTAATACTCATCAAACCGGCTTCTCCCTGGATCATTACATCAAAACTGGGCTTTTCTCGATAGGGGCTGTTATGTCCATAGCCGGTTATCGAGCAGTAGATGATATCTTCTTTTATTTTTTTTACATCTTCGTACGTAAGGCCCATTTTTTCGGTGACGCCGATTCTAAAATTTTCAACCAAAATATCAGCTTCGGCAATCAGTTTATGCAGGACCTGCCTGGCTTTTTCTTCACGCAGGTTCAGCGTAATGCTTCGCTTATTGCGGTTAAATGAAAGATAATATGCAGATTCGCCTTCTAAAAATGGTGGACCGAGAGCACGGGAATCATCTCCCTTGCCTGGTGTTTCCACTTTAATTACGTCTGCACCCATATCACCAAGCTTCATCGTGCAGTAAGGACCGGCAATGAACCGGCTCAGATCGACTACCTTTATTCCTTCAAGCGGCTTCTGCATCAATTGTTTCCCTCCTTTGCTTGCCGGAACAAATTCTACAACACCCGCCTTTAATCCTTCCTGGATTGTAATTAGCTTTTCAGGCGATAAGAAAACCTCTTTTCATCTGCTGCCTTCAGGTGTATAATCACAGAAAGGCAAACATAAGTTCGCTTTAAGGATGAAGAAACGATGAGTGAAAAGATTATTTTTCTCGCAGATATGGAATCTTTTTATGCCAGTGTTGAAATGGCGCGCAACCCTTCTTTGCGCGGGAAACCGGTGGCAGTTTGCGGAGATCCGGCCCTGCGGCACGGCATTATTCTCGCAGCCAGCCGCGAAGCAAAAGCCCGGGGAATTAAAACGGGACAACCGGCCTGGGAAGCCAGAAGAATGTGTCCCTGGACTATCTTCGTCCACCCGCATATGCAAAGCTATATTGATTATTCGATCAGGATCACCGCTATTTTTGAACGCTTTACCGATCGGGTTCTTCCCTATTCAATTGATGAACAGTTCCTTGATTTAACGGGTTCACAAAAAATTTTCGGCAAACCCCGGGAAATTGCCACCCTGGCTATTCGGCAAGTCTGGGAAGAAACCGGTATTCGCTGTCGCATCGGCATGGGCGAAAACCTGCTCCAGGCTAAAATGGCCTGTGACTGCTTTGCCAAAAAAAAACCCGCCTTCTTTTTTGAACTGAACAACAGCAACTACACCCGCCTGACATGGCCCCTGCCTGTCAGCTCTCTTTTCGGTGTCGGTCACAGGATGGAACGAAATTTAAACCGGATCGGCGTGCGCACCATCGGCCACCTGGCAGCACTGCCCCGTGAAACCCTGCGCCGCCGTTGGGGCATCGGTGGAGAACTGCTCTGGCTAAACGCTCACGGCATTGATTACTCAACCATTGATTCTGCGCCGGAAAAAGATTCGACCCCAGATCAAAAAGGAGTTGGTCACACAGCCACCCTGCCGCGCGATTATCGCACCCAGCAAGAAATTGAGCTGGTGCTGTTGGAAATGACAGAGGAAGTTTGTTTTCGGGTCAGGCGCCAGGGGAAAGTTGGTTCGACAGTGCATCTTTATTGCCGGGGGGCCGATTTTTATTTTCCAACCGGCTTTTCACGTCAGAAAAAATTACCGATCGCTACCGCCAGGGCGATGGAAGTTTACCCGGCAGTTCAACAACTTTTCCGGCAGCACTGGGACAGAAAACCGCTGCGGACTGTCGGGGTAAGCTTAACCGGCCTGAGCGAATACCGCCAGATGCAACTGGCCTTCTCCTGCCGGTATGAGCAGGAAGAACAACTTATTAAAACTCTGGATCTGGTCCGGGAACGCTTTGGCAAAACCAGTATTTTCAGGGCTTCCTCGCTAAAACCGGGGGCCCAGCTTTTCCAGCGGGCCGGTAAAATCGGGGGGCACGACGCATGAGCAAAAAAATCAACCAGCAGTTCAATTGCAGCAAAATGATGCTCCCCGAACACTGCGGACAACTGCGTGAACGGGCTGCCGCTTATGCTGCAATCAATCAAAATCCTCCCGAGCAGCTTGACGAACAGGCGCTGGAAGAAATGCAGCAGATACTTGAGCTTGCCATAACCTGTCAGCACCGATTAAAAATTACCGTGGCTGGGCTAAATGAGAAACCAGATTTAACAGGTATCCCTGTTCGGATCATACCTGCAGAAAATACCGTTGTATTTGATAACGGAGCCGGGGACCGGTTTAAAATTGCAGCCGCTAAAATTACCGCCCTGAGGTTGCAATAAAGCATTGATTGGAGCATAAGAGATTATTCAGGAAATATGGTATACAATTTACCCCCTTTGCCATATAATGAGGTAGAGTAGTTTAATAATTATGTATTTGAAAGGAGTTTATCTATGCCATTCTGACAGTCTTACTGCGAAGTTTTAAGTTATTTTTTTTGCTGAGCAATAAATGTACCACTAAAACAGTATTATAGCTTGGAAACAGGCTGCATATTATTAAAATAGTAATCAAGAACATGTAAGCTTGATCACCGCAATTATTAACTGAATTCGACAATATAATAACGCTTACACATACATAATAATGTTTATTTAATTTTATGTCTCAATTTGCTTTACCAAATGTGCTTTATATCATATTTTTATGCTACTGCACAATTACACCCGAAGGGAGAAAGCAAACTATCATGGACAAACAAAATATATCTTTATTTATAAGTGGCGGAACAATTATAACGATGAATAACGATAGAGATATTATTACTGATGGAGCAGTTGCAATTAACAATGACCGAATTATTGATGTTGGTGAAAAATGTAAGTTAGAAAAACTCTATAATCCTGACCACTCTATTGATGCAACGGGAAAAGCAATCTTACCAGGCTTGATAAATGCACACACACACGCAGTTCTGATATTGCTAAGAGGTGGGTTATCTCAGGATAGAAACTTATATGACTGGTTAATCAATGTATTGTGTCCGGGAATGTCAGTTTTTACAGCTACTGATGCCAAGGTTGCAGCGAAGCTATTTTGTATTGAATCAATTAAAAGGGGTTCCACAACATTTGTTGATAACGCAGGGCGTGGTGATGCCGAAACTATGGCAGTTAATACAATTGATACCTACATTGAATGTGGGCTTCGAGCTGTCTACGCTCGGATGTTTAATGATCATAAAACACATGACAATCTCTTAAACGTATTAAAAGCAAAAGAATGTGAGATTAAACATACACCTCACTTTGTTGCAGTAGAAGATACAAACAGCGCTCTTGACAGTATAGAAGCATTGATGAAAAAATATCATGGTTCTGGAAATGGGCGAATTAGTGTGTGGCCCGCTCCTGGAATTTCGAGTTTTGTTAATGAAGAGGGTTTACTGGGAGCTCTTGAACTTGCTAATAAATATGATGTGATGGTATCTACGCACATATCTGAAACTTCTTATGATGCGAAACGATTCGGCCTCAGCATGGCTCAGTACCTCGCAAATATTGGTTTTTTGAATGAAAGATTATTAGCCGGACATTGTGTTTGGGTAACGGATAAAGATCTGTATTTGTTGAAAATGTTCAATGTAAAGGTGGCCAACCTCGCTGTCAGCAATCAGTATCTCGGATCTGGAATTGCACCTATTGTTAAAATGATTCATTTAGGCATTACCGTGGGTTTGGGGACTGATGATGCTAACTGTAATGATAGCATTAACATGTTTGCCGACATGAAACACGCAGCCTTGATTCAAAAAGCTGCTAACTTAGATGCATCTGTGATGACAGCTGAAAAAGTTATAGAAATGGCTACTATTGACGGTGCAAAAGCAATAGGCTTAGAAAATGAGATCGGTTCTATAGAAAT
>CAZCHW010000239.1:0-3916 GCA_964498375.1 uncultured Syntrophomonadaceae bacterium
GGTGCTTCCCTGGGCACCTACACCCATTATAAAAACTTTTTTCATTGCAGTAACCCCTGCTTTCCAGATTTATTAGAATACGTTTTCAATCCAATATTCAATTTAAGCTAATATTCCTGAAATAACTCTTAAATTCCTGCTTATTATAATAATCAAAAACTACTACCACAACCTTAGATTGGACACTGCGAAGGTGTAGAGTAAACTACCTCCGGGGTTATGCTATATAATCCACTGGACTGATGAAGTGCACTTTACGAAAAAGCCAATTGTCAAACTTGAAGTATTGGTGCTATTATTAAGATAAATATTAAAATCCCTACTATTTTAGAGCCTTTCAAGGCTATTTGTGGAAAATGTCTGGAGTGTGAAAGCCGGGTATGAAGCGCAAGCAAATAATTGCCCCACAAAGCGCAGCTGCTTTCCGATTGTTGAAGGGGGAGGATCTGAAGGTAATCGATCTGGAAGGCGGTCAGGTTGCCGATCTGCTTTTTTACAAGGCTGATGATTTAAGTGAAAGATTCTCAACGGGAGCAACAATCGATAATAATGGTTCACTGTATATCAAAATTGGTGATTGCCTTTTTTCCAATAAATATAATCCTTTAATGAAGGTTCTGAAAGATACGGTTGGAGCACACGATTTTCTTCATCCTCCCTGCAGTCAGGCGATGTATGCCTACCAGTATGGTATAAGGGATGAGCACCCCAGCTGTTACTCTAACTTTCTGAGGGTCCTGGGCGTGTACGGCCTTGGTGAACAAGATATCGTTAATCCCTTTAATATATTTATGAATACCAGGGTGGATGGAGAAGGCAGGGTAGAGGTGAAAGCTCCACTATCTCAAGCGGGAGATTACATCAGTTTTCAAGCAATGGCTGACTTGATCGTTGCCGTAACCGCCTGTTCAGTGCAGGAAAGCGCTTGCAATGCATACCACTGCAGTGCAATCGGGATAGAGATATGCAGGAACAATCATTGACTAATGATTAATTGTCCTCTTCTAAAAGCTTCAATAGTATATTTACCAGGGCTGGATCAAACTGAGTTCCGGAACACACTCTAAACTCTTGCTTAACTTCTGAAAGCGGCATTGCTTCTTTATAAGGCCTGCCGTTGCGCATAACCTCGTACGCATCTGCGATAGCGGCTATCCTGGCCAGCAGAGGAATTTTTTCGCCTGAAAGACCACGCGGGTATCCTTTGCCATCGTAACGTTCATGATGGCAAAGGATATCTTCAGCAACATGAGCAAATTCCTCTGTTGCCAAGGCAATGCGGTAACCTGTTTCAGGGTGTTTTCTCATCTTTAACCATTCTTCTTCAGTTAAAGGTTCTCGTTTGGTCAGAATTTCTTCCGGGATGTTTATTTTACCGATATCATGCAGGGTAATTAAAAGAATCAGTCGATTTATTTCTGATTCCGGTAAGTTTAAAACCCGGGCTATTTTTATTGCAATATCCTGCATATTGTGCGTGTGGGCTTCGGTTTCAAAGCTTTTAGCAGCAAGTGTATTGAGGAGTGCTGTGAGTACAGCGTTTTTTGTACTTCGGCTTTCGGTTAACTTTTGCTCGTACATATTGTCTTCAGCTTTTTTTAAGGTTGTTTTAAGGCTGACCGCCATGGTGGTTCGGGTTGCCGCTCCAAGGGCAATTGAAACCGGAAAATCTTCCACATCCTCCCCTGCGCAGCTTTCACGTATTCGCCTGGTAAAATGTTCTGCCACCTGATGATCTGTTCTCGGCAGCAAAATGATAAACTCGTCGCCACCCCAGCGGGCGACAATATCTTCGTTGCGGCTATTGCGTTTAATTATATCTGCCGCCCGGCAAAGCAATTGGTCGCCAACTAGGTGGCCGTAAGTGTCATTAACCAGCTTTAACCCGTTAACGTCGGCCATAACAATGCTAAAAGGCAACTGCCTTTCAGTATCGAGTCTTTTCAATTCAGCTTCGAGGAAATGACGATTGTAAAGATCTGTTAACTGATCATGCAGGCTCATGTGTACGACTTTTTCTTCTGCTTTTTTGCGTTCGGTTATGTCCTCAATAATGCCGATTCCACCGCTGACCTGGCTGTTTCCATCATCACTGGATTTAATCGGGGCAAAAATTGCTCGCACAGGTGTAACCTTATTGGCTGTTACAGAGCTGTAATTATCTTCGTATGTGGCAATTTCTCCTTCAAGTGCTTTTTTAACAGCCCTGACAATTCCCTGATCAGGCAATTGAAGAAGGTTGATACCGATTAGCTTTTTGTATGAAGAACCGACTATTTCTACAAAATTTGCATTGCAGTTGGTGATGATTCCTTCGCGGTTGAAATGGAGAAAGCCGAGCGGTGAGCGTTCAAAAATTAAGCGATACTTTTCCTCGCTTTCCCGGATCGCTTTTTCAGCTTTTTGTAAAGCACTGATATTAGTCATAACTGCCAGACTGCCAATGTACTTGCCATTTGGCTGATCATAACGGGGGCTTGCGCTTATCTGCAGCGGAACAGGGGTGCCGTCTTTGTGTAATAACGCCAGCTCGTAACGCTCGCTTTTTCCTTTTGTTCTTTCCTGATCTGCCCGAAGGGCTCTTTTTTTCATGTCTGGAGGAACATAAATCATCCAGTTTTTACCGATCATTTCTGAGGGTCGGTAACCTAGCATATCTTCAAGGGCCGGATTGGCGAAAATAATATATCCTGCCTGATCGGCAATAAGAATGCCTTCTGCAGCATTCTGGACGATGCTTTCATTAAAATTCTTAACTTCCAGCAGTTCTCGTTGATTGGATGAAAGAATACTGTGGTTGTGCCATAACATGATTATCAAAACCAGTAATATAAAGGAGCCGATAATCATGCCTACAGGGAGCATAGTTTGCAGAATAACCTCCCTTTGCCAGGTATTGGCGTCTATATCCATCCCAAAAAGCGCTATAGTATCACCTGTTTGCGGATCCTGGAGAGGCACAACGGCGGAAATCCAATTGCCCCATTGATCTTTCTCCGGGCCTTCAACAAAGGGCAGCCCTGTATCAAAGGCATTAACCAACTCTGCAGAGGCTTCGCTAAAGTAATCACCTGGAGCAGAGTAGTTAGCTGAATCAGGAGGTTCATTATCTACAAGGAAGATAATGCTGTTATCGGGCTGGCGGGCCATCAGGTAGACAAATCGGCCTTTGTCGCTTGCTTCCTTGATCGCGGCCATCTGTGCTTTTAAGCGGATGTAATCGGGGTTGTTAAGATCTGCTAAAGTGCCACTGAGGGTGAGGACACGCTCAATATTTATTACTTTTGCGACCATTTTAGTTTGCGTAAGTAAATCTACGCACATCTTCTGTTCCGTGTTTCTCATTACCTGCCATGAGCAGGCTAAGGAAACCAGCAGGAGAATTGTGATCACAGCCAGTGTTAACCTTGAAACAGGTGTTACAGGAAAGGAGGACTGCTTAACCTGTTCTATAGCAGTTTTAAACTTTTTCTTTGTTAGTCTCAGTTTAGCTCCTGCCTTCCACAGTTTGTCTGATAAAGGAAATCTGAATACTTCAATAAAAAATAAATTCACGGTTATAAATGTATATTCCTTTATTGCCGGCATTTTATGAATTATTATGATCAAATCGCAGCTAATTAAGAAACAGGATATTATTTTAAGAAATTGATTGTGTCAATGCTCAGGGAAAATGTCACCCCCCTTTTAAAAGTAAACATTAGCGCCATGCAAGAGTTGAATTGTAAAGCGCCTCTAAGATTTCACGATCGGATTGCTCATAAAAGATAGCCCGATTAAAGTTTTTCCACGGATGGTCATCAGGCGGTTTTGTGGCAGCCCTTTCTTTTGGCAGAGTATTTTTTGTCAAGTTAGGTTTAACTGCAGGAGAAAGCACTGACAGGGTTGGATAAACCTGCCCTTGGTAAGATGCCAT
>CAZCHW010000240.1:0-3854 GCA_964498375.1 uncultured Syntrophomonadaceae bacterium
GAAAAAGTTCCGGCCGGCAGTAAAGGATTAATTTTTACTCCCTGGCTGCACGGCAATCGCTGTCCATTCGAAGATAGCCGAGCCCGGGGAATTTTTTTTAATTTAAGCCTTGAGACCGGGAAAAGTGAAATGATCAGGGCTGTAATAGAAGGGGTCTGTTATCATTTACGCTGGATGCTGGAGGCACAGGAGCGAAAGGTTAAAACCGGTGAAAATATCCGTTACATCGGCGGAGGCGCCCTCTCCGAAACAACGTGCCAGATTTTAGCCGATGTCACCGGAAAAACGGTTGAAACAGTAGACCAACCACAGAATACCGGCGCAGTCGGCGCTGCTGTTGTTGCCGGAATCGGAATGGGCTTGATAGCTTCCTTTGATGAACTGAAAGAGATCATCCGCCCGGTAAAACAGTTTCAACCCAATCAGACCAACCGTTCTGTCTACGACCGTAATTATAGAGTATACAGGAAATTGTACTCGACCAATAAAAAACTTTTCTCTATTCTCAATGCTAACTAATCCTATTGATTAAATAATTTATAACAAACCCCTCTTCCTCATAAAGCCTGGCCGGGAAGAGGGGTTACATAACCTCACCTTAACCTAAGGAACCCTTTTATAAATGCGTTTTGTATGTAATTCCACAATCTCAATTGTGTTCTGATCAATAATCTTCACTTCAGTTTCCACTGACAAATGCTCAGGTTCAACAGCAGCAACCAGCAGATCACCTACTATTGCCCATTCACCCCTTGCAGATTCAACAATAGTCCATCCCCCACCGGGCCAATTATTAATATCGTCACCTGCACCACCGGGCTTGTCCATTGTAAACACTGTAGTACCGTCAGCATTAAATGTCCTGGTTTGGTATTCGCCAAAAAGCTCTTCCCCCATCCATGTTCCGAATAAAAACTGATCCAGTGGAGCATCAGCTGATGGGGCCCCAGTAGAGGCAGCGGGTTCTTCAGGATCTCCCTCTTCCATAACTGCTGACCCTGCTGATTCCGCTTCCGCCAGGTTAAACACCATCGAGAATATTGCTTCACCATCCAGAACTTCCCCGCCTCCGGTCAGTTGCCAGATCTCCTCTTCGTAGCTGAAGGTGCCGTAAAACTCAAAGGGACCTTCAAAAAGCTCTCCAACCAGATGTGGACGATCCTGAACTACAGTGGCTTTAAGTTCCGGGCCTGCCAGCTGGTCATCCAGATAAAGGTTGGCAACCCCGCTGCCCTCGGAATCGAGATCCAGTTCAAGCGTACAAAAGAACCATGCATCCTCAAGATCCTTAAATTCCTCACTGTTTTTGACTTCGGCAATCAGGGCCGTTCCTTCCCAGGTTCCGGAAAAATCCGCTGAATTTAGCGATGCCTCGGTCACATCTGCACTGTCATCTCCATCAGAACCACCGCAACCGGTTAACAGTACCAGGGAAAACAGAAATACCATAAGCATCCAGGCAATATTTCTTTTCTTTTTCATCTTTTCATCTTCTCCTGTCTTTCTAAGATAATTGCAGGATCAAACATTGCGGTACCGGATAAAATTTTTGCATACATTTTAGTTCATTCGGTTGCGTTTATGGTTCTTTATTACTGGAAAGAATAACCGTTCAGGCAGCTCAACAAAACTATAGCAATTTTCTGTATTGAATGTCAACATATTATAAACATCAATTTATTAACAACGGGAAGGAGCAAGAAGGCAACAGGGCGAATTAAAGTTGCAACCAAAAGAAAGTAAAAGGAGCTGAGGCAATGAAACTTGTTTACCAGGGAAAAACCAAGGATGTATACCGCCTTGACGACGGAAATTATCTTTTACAATTTAAAGACGAACTTACCGGCACCGACGGAGTTTTCGACCCGGGAGCCAACCAGATCGGCTTAACCATGAAAGGAGCCGGAAAAGCTGGGTTGCGCCTCTCTAAAATGTTCTTCGAGCTGCTCGACAGCAAGGGGATTAATACCCACTATCTAAATGCAGATGTTGAAAATGCAACCATGACGGTGAAGCCAGCTACAGTCTTCGGAAAAGGCATTGAAGTTATTTGCCGATACAAGGCCGTCGGCAGCTTTATGCGACGCTACGGGATGTATGCCAAAGAAGGCCAGCCCCTGGACAGCTTTGTTGAATTCACCCTTAAGGATGACGACCGTGAAGATCCGCCAATTACAAAAGACGGTCTGGTGATGCTTGGCTTACTTAATGAAAAAGAATACAATCAAATAAAAGGGCTGACCCGTAGAATTTGCGGTATCATCAAAGACGAACTGGCAGCAAGAAATATCGAGCTTTACGATATAAAGCTAGAATTCGGGCGCATAGATAACAGTGGCGAAGTTGCCCTGATCGATGAGATTTCCGGCGGAAATATGCGGGCTTTCCGGGACGGCAAACGTCTTGAACCGCTCGAGCTGGAAAAAGCTCTCCTGGATCATTGACGGCGGGTTGCTACCCCCGGTTAATATCAGGTATTGAGAGTATTGCATAAAGCTGGTGATAAAAATGGCAAAAAGCAACGAACCTGTAACGAAGAAAAACCTGCCCTGGCTCGGGGGAAAATATACCGGCCAGCTGCAAAATGGAGTACCCCATGGTCTTGGTTACTTATTATTACCCGATGGAACCAGATACAAGGGGGAATGGAAAGAAGGCAAACCACACGGCCGGGGCGCAATTAATTATGCCGGTGGGACCATCTACAAAGGTGAATTTGTCGAAGGGAAAAAACACGGCTACGGCAAACAAAAACAGGTAGATGGTAAGGTATTCCAGGGTTACTGGGAGAACGGAAAATTCCGCTATACGCTGGACAACCTTGAAGGCGGAGCAGCTGTAGCAAAGAAAACTCCCAAACGTCCAGTTATAAAAATCGACTCCCTAACCTTTCGCTATAGCAGCGGGAAAGGCATTTTTAACCTCGGTTTTTCTGTCGGGCAGGGAGAAGTTTTTGGCTTTCTCGGACCAAATGGTGCTGGTAAAACTACCACCATCCGCAATCTTCTCGGTTTTACCCGTCCGCAGCAGGGACACTGCATCATTAACGGGTTGGATTGCTGGTTGGATGCCGCACAAATTCAGAAAGACCTGGGTTACCTGCCCGGCGAAATTGCCTTTTTTGATGAAATGACCGGCCTGCAGTTTTTGAAGTTGATCGGCGACCTCCGTGGGATGAGCAGTAACCGGCGTCGCAATACATTGATCGACCGGCTTGAACTCGATCCGGCCGAACGAATCCGCAAAATGTCAAAAGGGATGAAACAAAAACTGGGCATTGTCGCTGCCTTTATGCATGATCCTGCTGTATACATCCTTGATGAACCAACCAGCGGGTTGGACCCCTTAATGCAAAATATATTTGTTGAGCTAATTCTCGAAGAGAAGGAACGGGGTAAAACAGTCCTGATGTCTTCGCATAACTTTGAAGAGACTTACCGCACTAGCGACCGGGCCGGTATAATACGTGAAGGCCAGCTGGTCGCTGTGGAAGATGTCCACCGCCTAAAATCTGACCAGCGCAAAGCTTTTCTGGTCACGCTCGGCTCACCTGGTGATTTGCAAACTTTGAACAATGCAGGGCTGGAGCTGGGTCGGGTCAACAAGAATACCGTAGAAGTTTTCGTGGCCGGCAATTATAATCAGTTCGTCACAGCGCTGGACAAATGTCAGGTTTTGGGCATCGATGTAGTTAATCAAAGCCTGGAGCAGGTTTTCCTTAAATATTATGGGCGGGAGGTGGCCGGTCAATGAACTTGTCTCTCTTCAGGGCTACCGCCAAGGCAAACTGGCTGATCTTTATTATTTTTTTTGCTGTACTCCTGATGTACCTGTCGATTATCATCACCATGTAC
>CAZCHW010000241.1:0-3838 GCA_964498375.1 uncultured Syntrophomonadaceae bacterium
GCCCTCTTTCCGGTAAAGATAATATTTGCTGATCTCAACATACCAGTCGCAGAAATCGTTCCATAAGTATTCATATATCAGGCGGGCTGCTTCACCTAATTCATATTTGTCCAGTAAGGCAGTTGCCTTTTCTACGGTGTCATTGAAACGATGTAAAATCCAACGATCTGCCCTCGATAAATCTGTAGGCAGGTTAGCAGGATCAAACGGAGGGAAGTCGGGTTTATCTGTACCCTCATCGTAAAGATTCATCAGAACAAACCTTGATGCATTCCAAACCTTGTTGGCAAAATTACGGCCCGCCTCAACACTTTCCTGACGGAAGCGCTGATCGTTTCCCGGCGCCTGCCCGGTAACCAGGGTAAAACGCAGAGTGTCTGCCCCATATTGATCAATAACTTCAAGCGGGTCAATGCCATTGCCGAGCGATTTACTCATCTTCCGACCCTGGGCATCACGCACCAGGCCGGTAATGTAAACAGTATGAAACGGTATTTCCTTCATAAATTCCAGCCCCATAAACATCATTCTTGCTACCCAGAAGTAGATGATATCATAGGCAGTAACCAGAACTGATGTGGGGTAAAAATGTTTCAGGTCTGCAGTTTCTTCCGGCCAGCCAAGAGTAGAAAAAGGCCAGAGAGCAGAGCTGAACCAGGTGTCAAGGACATCAGGATCACGGGTCAGAGCACTGCCTTCACAGGCGGGGCAGCTGACAGGATCTTCATAATCAACGATAACCTCTCCACACTCACAGTACCAGGCGGGAATGCGATGACCCCACCAGATCTGGCGGGAAATACACCAATCTCTGATATTTTCAACCCAGTTGTTAAAGATGCGGGTAAATCGTGGCGGGACAAAGCTGGTTTCCCCATTCTTTACCGCTTTAAGAGCAGGCTCGGCAAGCGGTTTCATCTTTACAAACCACTGTCGGGAAATCAGGGGTTCAACTACCGTGCTGCAACGTTGACAGCGACCGACAGCATGATCATAATCTTCAATTTTTTCCACTACACCTAATGCCTGCAGATCGGCAACAACCTGTTTGCGACAATCAAGCCGGTCCATTCCGGCATAAGGCCCCGCAGCTGCGGTCATCTTTGCATCTTCATCGATAACCTTGATCACTTCGAGTTCATGTCTCTGACCGATGGCAAAGTCGTTCGGATCGTGACCCGGGGTAACTTTTACAGCACCACTGCCAAATTCCGGATCGACATAGTCGTCGGCTACAACCGGAATCGGTCGATCCAAGAGCGGCAGAATTACTTCTTTGCCGACAGAGGCACGGTATCGTTCATCTTCCGGATGGACAGCCACCCCGGTATCACCAAGCATTGTTTCAGGCCTGGTGGTAGCGACGGTAACCGAACCTGAACCATCGGCAAAGGTATAGCGGATGTGAGTTAGTGTTGAAGATTCATCTTCATGCTCTACCTCGATATCAGAAAGTGCAGTATGACAACGCGGGCACCAGTTAATCATATAATCGCCCCGGTAAATAAGCCCACGGCGGTATAGATCGACAAAAACCTTTCGCACCGCCTTCGAACAACCTTCATCCATGGTAAATCGTTCGCGCGACCAATCACAGGAAACCCCAAGGCGGTACAACTGTTTTGTTATCCGGGAATGATAAGTCTCTTTCCACTGCCAGACCCTTTCAATAAAGGCTTCCCGCCCCATCTCCCTGCTATTGACACCTTCTTCGGCCAGATGTTTTTCAACCACATTCTGGGTAGCAATCCCGGCATGGTCAGACCCGGGAAGCCACAACGCATCGTAACCCTGCATGCGGCGCCAGCGGACTAAAATATCCTGCACTGTATTGTTCAGGGCATGACCCATGTGTAAGGATCCTGTAACATTAGGAGGGGGGATCACAATCGTAAACGGTTTTCTGGAGAGATCGCGTGCCGCTTTAAAATACTGCCCGTCCAGCCAAAAACGGTACCTTTTTTCTTCTACTTCTGCCGGGTCGTATACGGGAGGCAGGTTCGTGTCAGACATAAAATAAGTCACCTCTTTAAGAGCGTTTCAAGTCTTTAGTTCCGGCTTGTAAACCTTTATAACCTTATAAATAGTATTATTTGTGCATGGGAAAGTCAAGGCACAGCAGGAGAGCCAGACCTGGCTGAGCCGGGTATTTACTTTTTGACCTCCCAGTAAAGAGCATTGATAAACTGCTTGATGTTAACTCTGGTTTTTGAAGGATTTTCATCGGTTTGCTCGAGTTCTTTCATTTTCAAACGTAGTTCGTTAAATTCAAAGAACTTAGACCCGTAGCGCTCAAACGTAGGATTATTATAGTCTTCCAGGCCAAGTGCGGCTACATGGTCCATGGCATGACGGATTGCCCGGCGAACTCTCTGTTCTATTGCCCGGACATCTGTCTGCTTTTCCTCTTCCTTGAGATATTTTTCCTGGACAGCCTGGTACAGGTCTTTTAGACGTCTGTATTCTCCAAGATACTTTTCCACATCGGGTACTGTCGTCAGAAATAATATAATCTGGATTAAATCGTGACTGCCCGGATCTCCGACCAGGCCTAGATCTGTCAGGATCTCCCGTGCTTTTTCCTTGATTGACTCCTGATCCTGATGACGGCTTTCCAGCGGAACCACTCCGCGCCTCAGGCTGCCAATACGGTCAAGCGCTTCAAGCGAACTGCGCATCTGAGCAAAAGAACGTTCCATCCGCAACCGGTCAGTCACATTTTTAATAACCGAAATCACTTCTACCTTGTTGATCGGCTTATTTATATAAAACTCAATCCCAGCATCATAGGCCTGGGCGACCATCTCTTTTTTTTCCACCTGCGAGATCATGACAATCTTGCCGCGGTAATCGCGGGCTCGCAAATGCTCTACAATTTCAATACCATCCTTACCCGGCATGAGCAGGTCAACCAGAACAACCTCTGGCTGATGATAAAGAATAGTTCCCACAACATTGCCATGCCCATCCGGAAGTTCACCAATCACCTCACCCAGTCCTTCATCTTCAATAATCTGGGCCAGGATCCTCCGGCAGGCCAGGTCATCATCTAAAATAAAAAATGTAAAATCATTCATCGCTGTTGCCCCGCAATACTATCAACCGGGATGATAATCACAAAACATTTGTCACCATTTTCTTCCCGCAACATAACCCGGCCTCGGAAATTTTCAACCAGACCCTTGACATAAGCAAGGCCGATACCGGTGGAAGGAGTCCCCTCTTCAGAAAACTTGGTTGTAAAGCCAGGCTCAAAGATCAAGGCCCTGTCCCTCTCTTTAATCGGTTCGCCATTGTCGCACACAGTGATTCTGACAACATTACTCCTGCACCTGACTCGCAGACGAATTAACCCTTCCCTTGTGATCGCCTCAACAGCGTTGGAAACAAGGTTATTGAGTATAGCCAGCAACGGATAAATTTGCTCCACCTCAAGGTCTTCCTCGATCCGCAGGTTATATTGAATTTTTTTATCCAGGCTCTGACTGTAACTGCGGTTTGTTTTTATTACTAAATCTAGAATTTCTGACAGGTTCATGACCGGTTTTTCATTTTTCATTTTCAATACTTCACCAAGTCCGGCCAGAATACGAACAGTGTCTTTTTTAACTTCATGAACCTCTTCAGCGATTTCAAGGGCAGAGCGGACCAATGTCCGATCAGCCGGCTGAAGCTCTTTAAGCTGCTTGTGTAAATTATAGCTTTTAGCCATTATATTTTCTATGTTTTCCATTGATTTTTGCATATAAAAAAGTTCGTCGTAGAGGTCGGAGGCAACGATCAGCATTTTTTCATAGCTGACCCTTTGCTGTTCATCAAGAACCAGGGTTTTCTGAAA
>CAZCHW010000242.1:0-3800 GCA_964498375.1 uncultured Syntrophomonadaceae bacterium
TGCGGTAACAATTAAATCGGGGTTTATTTCCTCCAGACGGGCAAGCAGGCCGGAATCGCTTAAACGGGCAGGCTGTAATACTTCAATTTTGTGGTGGAGGGCCCATTTTTTTACCGGAGCCTGGTAAAGCTGTCGACCCCGGCCCCGGGGACGGTCGGGCTGGGTTACTAAAGCTGCCAGACGGTGTGGTGAAAGATGCAGCAAATCAAGGGACGGCAGAGCAAAGTCAGGTGTGCCCATGAAAACCAGGGTTAGGTCTTTCAAGACTCTTCTCCTTCCTGCAGTTCATCAGGGTCGAGCAAACGCAAGGCTTTATCGGTAAAAAGAATTCCCTCCAGGTGATCCATTTCATGCTGTAAAACCCTGGCCAGGAATCCTTCAGCAGTTAGACGAAAAGGTTTCCCCTCGCGGTCAAGTGCAGTAACAACCAGTTTGGTAGCCCGCAGCACCTCACCATATGTTTTTGGTACGCTTAAACAGCCTTCAATGCCTACCTCTTCCCCTTCGCGCCTTTCACAGACGGGATTGATTAACTCGTAAATGTTGCCTTCTTCATCGGCAGCAATAAGGACTCGTTTCGAAACCCCGACTTGATTTGCTGCCAGGCCAACTCCGTTGGCCTCGGTCATTGTTTCTTGCATATCATCAAGCAGCCTAAGAAGGCCGCTGTTGATTTTTTTAACCGTAGCCGCCTTTTCACGCAATACAGGATGGTTATCATTCAAAATTACCCGCTGAGCCATATTCATCACCTCTTTATGAATTATAGCACTACCAGCGGGTTAAAATCCACCGTCATGCGAACCGGCCAGGCTGGCTTCTGGTCATGGTAGCTGCGGATAATTTTTTTCAGTCCCGGCGAGATGCGGGTTAGCCCTTCACCCTTGATCACCGTCTGAACCCGGTACATATCCTTAATCCGGTAGAGCGAAGCCGGAGCAGGACCCATAATTTCAGCATCGCCAACCACCGGACCAAGCAGGCTGGTCATCCAGGAAGCCGCTTCAAACACAGCCTTTTCGTCATTGCTGCTGAAGAGCAGGCGAATCAGGTCAGAAAATGGAGGGTAACTGAGTTGGCGGCGGTTTTCGATCTCTGCCGTATAAAAGGCCTGGTAATCATGAGCTGCAGCGGCCAGAATACTGTAATGTTTTGGATGATATGTCTGAACAATTACCTTACCGCCCCGTTCACCGCGGGCAGTTCGCCCGGCTACCTGGGTCAGCAGCTGAAAAGTACGCTCAGGGGCCCGAAAATCGGGCAAGTTCAGGGAAGTATCAGCGGCAATCACCCCGACCAGGGTGACATTGGGAAAATCGAAACCTTTGGCGATCATCTGGGTGCCGATCAATATTTTAGCCTTACCATCCCTGAAGTGACGGTAAAACCGGTTGTGCGCAAGACGGCTGGTAGTAGTATCGCTATCCATTCGGATCAGCGGCACCCCGGGATAGAGCTTTTTAATATCATCTTCCACCCTCTGGGTTCCCGCGCTGAAATAGCGTATTTTAATTCCACCGCAATCAGGACAGGTCTGGGGAACGGGCGCTTCGTGACCGCAGTAGTGGCAGCACATGATCTGGCGATCGAGATGCAGCGTAAGAGAAACATCACAGGATGGACAGCGAACCACATAACCGCACTCACGGCAGAGAACAAAGCCGGAAAACCCGCGACGGTTGATAAAAAGCAGAGCCTGTTCATCCTGTTCCAATACCCGGTCAAGCTCTTGAAGTAGCGAACGGCTGAAGATTCGGCGATGATTTTCCTTCAGTTCCTGCCTCATATCAACTATTTCAACCGGCGGGAGCTGCGTCGGAGTTATACGGGAGGTCATGGTCAGCAGCCTGTCTTTTCCTTCGGCGGCCCGGTAATAGCTTTCCAATGAGGGGGTGGCGCTTCCGAGCAGCAGCAGGGCCTTGTGATAGCGGGCTCGCCACCAGGCCACATCGCGGGCGTGATACCGGGGGGCTTCTTCCTGCTTGTAAGTTGTTTCGTGTTCTTCATCGATCACGATCAACCCAATATTTTCCAGCGGAGCAAAAACAGCTGAACGGGCCCCCAGGACTACCCGGGCGCTGCCGTTGAGAATATTTTCCCAGTGCAGGGCTTTTTCGGCCGGAGTTAAGCGGCTGTGCAAAACCGAAACCAGCCCGGGAAAACGACCCTCGAATAGTTCAATCATCTGGGGGGTAAGGGCAATTTCGGGAACCAGGATCAGGGCAGTCCGGCCCCGGCTCAGGCAATATGAAATACCCTGCATGTAAATTTCAGTTTTACCGCTTGCCGTCACTCCGTGCAGTAAAAAACGTTCAGCCCTGCCGCCTTGCAATGCTTCTTCAATTGATCGGTAACAGCCGGACTGTTCCAGGCCGAGCTGGCGGGGAACAGTTGGCTTGACTTCCTGGACTTTCTGTTTTTGAATACCTTCCGCGGGAATATAAGTAATCAGACCACGCTTTTCCAGGGTGCGGATTGTTGAACCTTTCACTCCTGCTTTTTCAAGACTTTTACGGGAGAGCGGTCCTGACCGTTTCAAGAGAGCCACCGCTTCACTCTGGGCAGGGGCCCGGCTCAGGTCAACTTGGTCTGCCTCTGCCACCAAATTAACCAGCAGAGGACGGCGCGGTTTTTTACCCTGCCGGAACAGGGCCGGCACCATAGTGTGGACAGCGTCGATCAGGCGGCAATAGTAGCGGTTGCTCAACCAGTGAATCAGGGCCAGCTGCTCCTCTGTGAGCAGCGGTTGACGGTTGGCCAGACCTGTAACAGGCCTCAGTTCCCTGATCTCTGTGTGGTCCAGCAGGCGCAGCACGTAACCTTCGGCAGGGCGGTGACCGAAGGGCACTTTCACCTTCACTCCCGGTTTAACCAAACCGATCAGTTCGGCAGGAATGGAATAATGGAAGGGGCGATCTACGGCATTGCTGACCAGATCAATTATCACTTCGGCATACTTGGACATTGGTTTACCCCTATCTGTTATTCTGGTATGATTTATAACAAATGATTTCAGGAAAGCAGGGTTTTAAATGATTTTTTTTCCCGTCCGCCAGGTTATCGCAAATAACCGCAGCTGGATGATTATTGCCTTGATTATTTTTTCCGGAGCAGCGATTGCTTTTTACCTGACCGGTCTGTCCGGTAACCCAGCGCAGGGTTCTCAACCAGAAGGCAACCTGGATCAGGTGATGGAGTTTCTCTACCGGCTAATTGAAAGCAACCCGCTGGTCAGCGCTTTACTGGTGTTTATGAATAATTTTCTTTCCATGGCCCAAATGCTGATCCTCGGTTGCCTGGCGGGTATTTCACCACTCTTTACCCTGGGGTTAAACGGGGCTCTGGTGGGGTATTTACTGGCGGTAACCGCGGGGCAGGGCGGGGCAGGGCTCAATACAATTCTGTTCGGTCTTCTGCCGCACGGCATTTTTGAACTTTATGCCTTCTTTCTTTGCGGTGCACTGGGGCTCAAATTCGGTTATCATTGTGTTGCTTCACCTTTGCCGGGCATGACCCGCCTGGAAAGTTTCCGGTATATCTGGAAAGAAACAATCTCTGTGCTGCCCCTGGTAGTGCTGTTGCTACTGGTGGCGGCCTTCGTGGAAATGTTTATAACGCCCCGTTTGCTTCACCTGGTTATTCCTGCCTGAACTGCTTGATCCGATCGAGGATAACCCCGGCCAGCTCTTCCTTCTCCATCAGGGGCAGTTCTTCAACCACCCCGTGCCGGTCAATGATGGTGACCCGGTTGGTCGAGTGGGCAAAACCGGCTCCCGGTTCCCCAATATCGTTAACAACAA
>CAZCHW010000243.1:0-3785 GCA_964498375.1 uncultured Syntrophomonadaceae bacterium
CCCCGACTTCAGGCTCCGGAGGCCTGCGTGATATCCCTTTCACCACGGGCGCCTGAAAAACTGCACGAATTCATAATACCACCACAGTCAGGCCAAGTCAAACAAATCAAGGCGTGATCCTTAAAAGTACAAAAAAGGTGAGACGACAGGTGAAATCTGATACAATGGGACAATAGAATGGTATAAACAGCCCGGTTGTATGCTCGGGGGGCAAATTTACTGCAGGGGAGCTGGTAAAACTTGAGGTTACACCCGGTAAAAATGCTTGACGGTCTGGCAGATCGGGTTGCAGCTGTGACAGGAGCGGTTGCATTGTCCCAGTTTCCCCAGTTTTACGGACAGTACCTGCAGCGGTTAGGCGGTCATCTGGCAGAAGCCCGGCGGATGGTGGAACAGTATACCGAGGCTGCCGCTGATCTTGGTTTGACTCTGGATCTTTATATTATGGAACATTTAGAGTCAGGCAGCGCAGTATTTACTTCGACAGGCGAGATTATTGAAGAACTGGTAGAGCGCTACTACGCTCTTGAACAATCCTACCGGGCTTTGCAGGATGCCAGCATTTACAACCGGTGGGTAATTTTTTTGCGCGAAGCCGACTGGTCGATTGCCGCGGCTGCCTGGGAAGATTTTACACCCGGCGTGCCGACTACGATAGAAGGACTGGTATACGCTTTAACGGGGCTTTTAATCGGCTGGGGTCTCTATAGTCTGCTGAAGCAGGCGGTAATACTGCCTTTCAGGAAACCGGTCAACCGAAAAAACAGGCCGGTTTCACCGGTTCAGAAAAAAAGGCAGCTACGATAAATCTGTTGATTAATTGATCACACGGCCGGTCAGGCCATACTTTTAAAAGAGGAGGATCAGTTTTGACTGAAGATTATTTAATTCATCATTTGCCCAATGGAATCAGGCTTTTGTTTTTGCCGACCGGTAAATTTAAAACCATTTCAATCGGGATGTTAATCCACCAGGATTTAAAGCCTGAAACTGCAGCCTTGAACGCCCTTCTGCCGTCGGTTCTGGAACAGGGGTGCCGCCTTTATCCCGATTATCTTACCCTGCAGCGTAAACTGGAAAACCTGTACGGGGCGGAGCTTTCAACTGATATTATAAAAAGTGGAGAGCGCCACATTCTCTCTTTCGGTATGGAGGGGGCCCACGATCGTTTTATCGGAGAGCAGGGGCGTATGCTTCCCGGGTTGATCTCCATTCTTGGCGCTCTGCTGACCGATCCTTTACTTGACGCGGGGCAGTTCCGCGAAAGCTATGTAAACCAGGAAAAAAGCCAACTAATTAAAGATATTAAAGCGCTGTTAAATGATAAGGCTGCTTATGCGACTGAACGATGCTTGTCGACCATGTGTGCTGAAGAAAGTTTTGGTGTTTTTAAGCTCGGCCGAATCAGTGACTATGCATCTATTACTGGTGCCAGTCTCTACGAACACTACCGCAGGTTACTGCGGGAAGCCCCGGTCGATCTTTACGTGATAGGCGACCTGGATAAACAGGCTGTGCTTGAAGCAGCAGAACAGGCCTTTACTTTCAGTGAACAGAGGCAACCGGAAGGACTTGCAGAAATTGAGATAGATCACCCGGTCAGCCAGGTGCGAACCGTTGAAGATGAGATGACCGTGAACCAGGCAAAACTGGTTCTTGGTTACCGGACATTTACCGCATTCAGTGACGATCTGCACTGCCCGCTTCTGGTATACAGCGGTGTGCTCGGCAGCTTTCCCCATTCCAAGCTCTTTATGAAAGTGCGGGAGGAAGCAGGGCTGGCCTATTATATTAATACCCGCCTGGAAAGACATAAAGGCCTGATGTTGATTTCAGCCGGTATCAATGCTGCCGATCATAGTAAGGCACGGGAAATTATTGATCAGCAGACTGCAGATATGGTCACCGGCAATATTAGCGACAGCGAGCTTGAAAATACCAAGCGGGGGCTGGTTAACCAGATGCTCTCCCGTCAGGACAGCCCCAGCCAGTTAATTGCCCACCACCTGGACGGCGTGATCGGCAGCCGGATCTACAGTTTTGACGAACTGATCCGCGGTATTGAAAAAGTCGATCGGCAGCAAATCAGCGCTGTGGCGGAAAGAATCAAGCTAGACACTGCTTATCTGCTTAAACCACGTGAAGGAGAGGTGAAGCACAATGACCGGTAAATATCGTCTGATTGAAAACCAGGCCCTGGGGGAACTACTTTACCATTATCGGGTAGACCCGGGTATGGATCTCTTTATTATGCCCCGTCCTGGTTACCGGAAAAAATATGCTATATTTTCTACCAGGTTCGGTTCAATTGACAATCGCTTCAGGGTCGAGCCTGAACAGGATTTTATTGAACTGCCTGACGGGGTAGCCCATTTTCTTGAGCATAAACTCTTTGAGGATGAACAGGGTAATGTTTTCGACCGTTTTGCTGCCCTGGGGGCTTCGGCTAATGCCTTCACTTCATTTACCCAGACAACTTACCTGTTTTCCTGTACTGCTAATTTTAATGAGAACCTGAACGAACTGCTCAATTTTGTTCAGGAACCATATTTTACCGAGCAGACAGTGGCGAAAGAACAGGGTATTATCGGCCAGGAAATACGCATGTATGAAGATCATCCTCACTGGCGGGTCTTTTTCAACCTGCTTGAATCGCTTTACCGGTTACACCCGGTGCGCAATGATATTGCCGGAACGGTTGAAAGCATTTCACGTATTACTCCCGACCTGCTTTACCGCTGTTACAATACCTTCTACCATCCCAGCAACATGGCTGTGTTTATTGTTGGAGATATTAATCCGGAACAAACCGCCAGCCTGGTGGAACAAAATATTTCCTCCCGCGGTCACAGCCCCCAGGGGGCAATTGTCCGCGATTATCCCGATGAACCGGCAGAGATCAATCAGGCTAAAGCTGTTCAGGAACTGGTTGTTTCAGAACCTATCTGTTATCTCGGTTTTAAAGATCTCGTTGCTGCAGGACTGGACGGCCGTGATCTAATGCGGCGCGAAATCATGATGGAACTGGTCTTAGACATTATTTTTGGCACCAGCGAAAAATTGTACAATGATCTATACCGGGAAGACCTGATTGACGAAGGTTTCGGTTTTGAGTACTCAGCAGAAAGCACCTATGCTTTTACAATGGTTGGCGGGGAGACCAAAAATCCCGATCAACTTTACGAGCGGATGATGGCATCCATTAAAGAAGTAATTCAGAACGGGATCAGCGATGAACAGTTTGAGCGGCACCGCCGCAAACTGCTCGGTGGTTACATCAGGCGCTTTAATTCACTCGAATTTATAGCTAATAATTTCCTTGCCTATCGCTTTCGGGGCAGTGACCTGTTTGAACTGCCGGTGCTTCTGCAAGAGGTTAAACGCCGCGAGGCCCTGGCTTTGATTGAAGAAAACCTGAATCCAGACCGTCATGCCCTGTCCCTGATTTTGCCTGACCCGAACGGATAATCTTAAAATAATCGACAAGTTTATAGATGACTTAACAAATGAAGTCCGCCTGACGGCGGGCTTCATTTGTTAAATGTTATCAGGTAATCAGGGTTAGTGATTGCCGGTTTCAGCTGCAGCGGGGTCAAGAGCCAGGTTGGTTATAATTCCCATCCCGAATCGGTGATCAAGCAAATATTTTTCAAGCCCCTGCAACCTGGTTTTGTTACGCATCAGGGACAGGAAAATACCGGCATTTCTGATTTCGCCGGTTAACCTGAAGCCAACCAGCCGGTCATCTTTAATCCATAGTTTTCGTAAATAGCCTGGTCCCCGTG
>CAZCHW010000244.1:0-3761 GCA_964498375.1 uncultured Syntrophomonadaceae bacterium
CTCTTGAAGCAGGAAAGGCGTTACCGGAAGCACAATATCAGATCAAGCATGCTGACGGAAGCTACCGCTGGCACGAAGGCAGCATAAAACCTGTTTTTCATAATGAAGGAATTTTTAAGTATTTTGTTGGTGTTTCAAGGGATATAACCAAAAGAAAAATTGTTGAAGATGAAATACGGACGCTCAATGAAGAACTGGAACAGCGGGTAACAGAGAGGACTGCCGAGTATGAGGCGGTCAACAAGGAGCTTGAATCCTTTGCTTACTCGGTTTCTCACGATTTACGTGCGCCTCTGCGGGCGCTTAATGGTTTCAGTGAACATTTGCTGGAAAGTTATGCTGATCAGCTTGACGATCAGGGCATGAATTACCTGATCCGAATCCGCAAGGCAGCAATTCATATGGGTAGATTGATTGAAGACCTTCTCAAACTTTCCCGGGTTACCCGGTCCGAATTGAAGAAAAGCGAGGTAAATCTGAGCAGGCTGGTTTCAGATTTATTAAAAGATTTTCAGGAAGCAGAACCTGAACGTGAAGCGCAGCTGAGGATAGTTCCAAACCTGGTGGCAAAAGGCGATCTTCAGTTGCTGCGCATTGTCCTTGAAAATTTGCTGGGCAACGCCTGGAAATTTAGCTCTGACAGGCAGACAACTGAAATAGAATTCGGGGTTGATGAAAGAGATTGTGAAAATGTTTATTTTATCAGAGATAACGGGGTTGGTTTTAACATGGCTTATGCCGACAAACTATTCAGCCCTTTCCAGCGGTTGCATAGAACTGACGAATTTCCCGGCACAGGTATTGGGCTTGCTACAGTGCAGCGAATAATTAACCGCCATGGTGGCCGTATCTGGGCAGAAAGCGTGGAAGGCCGAGGGGCTGTTTTTTATTTTACTCTGCCGGGATAACCTCTGGGGTAAATATCTATGCTAGCAAATTGCAGAGTATTGGAGCGGTGGTTATGCACATCGGGAAGATTAACTATCAGCAAGTTTTAGCAAAGATACCGGATGCTTTTGCCTATCATCAAATTATCTATGATGAACAGGGTCTAGCTGTAGATTATATATTCCTTGAAATTAACCAGGCCTTTGAAACCCTGACCGGACTAAGCCGGGAAGAGGTTATCGGGCGCAGGGTAACGGAAGTGCACCCAGACATCGGTGATTCGGCTTTTGATTGGATCGGCACCTACAGCAAAGTTGCACAGGAAGGGGGCAGCATCCGCTTTGAACAATATTTTGAACCTGCTGATCGTTGGTACGATGTTAGCGCTTTCAGCGATACCCAGGGTTACTTTGGAGTCTCTTTTCGCGAAGTCACTTTGCAGAAAAATGAAAACCTGGCATTAAACAAGCTGGTTGTTCTGGCTCATGACCTGATGCAAAACATTTCTGGCGGACCCGATTACCAGATGATCGTGAATAGCCTTCTTGAGCTTTCCGGGGCTAAATTTGCTGCAATAAATATCTACTCCAGGGATGGCAAAAAAACGGAAACTAAAGCGATAGCAGGACTGAGCAGCGCTATAAGAAAAGCTTGCCAACTATTGGGGTGCGAACTGGTTGGCAAAGCCTGGGATGTAATCCCGGCGCGGATCAATGCAATTCAAGAAGGTCGGCTGATGCATTTTGACAACCTCTATGATTCAGCATCAGGTGCAATCCCAAAGGCCAAGGCTAAAATGCTTGAACAGCTGTCAGGTACAAAGCAAGTTTATGTTATTGAAATTGAACATGAAGGGGAAACAATTGGCGACCTGATAATGTTCATGCCATCTAATGAAATTTTGAAGATGACTCAGATAGTCGAACTCTTCGCTGCCCAGGTCGGCTTTGCCCTGGCCAGGCACCGGGCCAGTGAAGCTTTACGCGAAAGCCGCGACCAGTACCAATCCTTGATTGACAGCCTGCCGGGAACCAGCTACCGCTGCCTTTACGATGAGCACTGGACTATGATCTATATGAGCAGCGATGTTGACAATATTACCGGTTATCCTTCAAGTGATTTCATAAACAACCAGGTAAGATCTTATGCCAGTGTAATCTGCAAAGATGACAATGACAATGATCTGATTATCAGCAGGGCAATTGAAGAAGGTGAAATATGGGATATCGAATACCGCGTAATACATTGCGACGGTGGAGTGCGCTGGGTCCATGAACGGGGCAGGGGAGTCAAAGACGATAAGGGAGAAGTACTTTATATCGACGGGTTGATTCTTGACATTACAGATCGTAAAAAGGCGCAGGAAGCACTGGAAGTAAGTGAAATGCGTAATCGTGCCCTGGTAGAAGCAATCCCGGATATACTATTTCGCTACAACAGTGAAGGAGTTTATATAGATGCAGTTATAAAGGATGAGGAGATGCTTTATGAAAAGGGACGAATACTTTACCGTCAGAATAAGCTGATTGGCAAAAAGCTTGAGGACTCCCTGCCGGTTGAAACAGTTGAAATCTTACAGAATGCCATCAATCAGGCCCTGAAAAGTGGTGAAATACAGATCCTGGAATACAACTTCCCAATTAAAGGGGGTAAGCGCTATTTTGAAGCGCGCTTGGCACCACTTGGCAACAGGGAGGTTGTCTCAATTGTCCGGGACATTACTGAACGGAAAACTTACATGGCAGAGCTGGAGTTTCTCAGCCTGCATGATCAGTTGACCGGTTTATATAATCGCCACTATTTTGAAAATGAGCTTCAACGGCTCAACCAGTCGCGTGAATATCCTATTGCCATTGTCTCGGCTGACCTTGATGGTCTCAAATTAATTAATGATATCTTTGGACATGCTGAGGGAGATAATTACTTGAAAAGCGGAGCTGAACGGCTGAGAAGCGCTCTGCGTGCTTCCGATATCCTGGCCAGGGTAGGTGGCGATGAATTTGCCATTATTCTGCCCCGGACAGATTCTGAAGCAGCAAAAGAGCTGGTGAGCAGGTTGCAGGATAAAGTTGAGCAGCATAACCGCAATAGTAAGGACATCCCAATTAGTATTTCAATTGGTACTTCAGTTGCTGTTAATAATAAAAGACCTCTTGAAGAAACATATAAAGAAGCGGATAACGCCATGTACAAAGATAAGATGAAGCGTGGTCCACTGGCCCGGACAGCTATCGTAGAAACCCTGGTTAATAAGCTTGCCGAACAGAGAAATTTAGATTTTGAAAAAGCTGATCAGTTTGAAGGTTTAATGGAGCAGTTTGGGAGATATCTCAAATTAAACAAAAGGCAAATTGATGATCTGAAACTATTTTCAAAAGTTTATGATTTGGGTAAAGTGAATATGCCGGACCGACAGGCAGACGATATCTTGCAGCAAAATAACAAAACTGTGATTGAAGAAGGTGGTGAAGCAATACACCGGCATCCTGAAATTGGTTATCGGATTGCTTCATCTTCCCCTGAATTATCAGGTGTAGCAGAGCTGATCCTGCACCATCACGAAAACTACGACGGCAGCGGGTATCCACTAGGTACAAGAGGGGAGGAAATCCCCCTGGAATGCAGGCTGTTAGCGGTTGTTCTTACCTATAGCGCCTTAATTAACGAGCTGCCGGGAGTTAAAAAGAGTGAGCACGATCAAATTCTGGCTGAACTGAGAAGCCGTGCCGGAAACCAGCTTGACCCGCAGCTGGTTGAACAATTTATTGATTATTTAAATGTTGATTAAGTGATATAGGTTTCTTCGACTATTTAATAAAGTTTTAATGAAGTGCAGGGCTGCAGTTGTGTGCAGTAACCGTAACGCTCAGTTT
>CAZCHW010000245.1:0-3715 GCA_964498375.1 uncultured Syntrophomonadaceae bacterium
GTACGTTTGCTTGGCATTGCTACGAAGAGCCCGTTGTTTCCCTCAATAACCCTGACATCGTGCACCACAAACTTATCATTCAGGGTTATCGAGACAATTGCCCTCATTTTTCCTTCCTGAGTCAACCGCCTAATCCGCACATCTGTGACAACCAAATTTAGACCACCTTCCAGCTAAATAATATTTGGCTCGCCTCTAATTATTTCTACTGCTTCGACAATTTAAACAACTCTCCTGCATTCGACTGCAGTACAAACTGCGATAAGCTATATAGAATAGCTTTTCTATAGGATTTGCTGTAAACATTGCCAATTATTCGCATCTTTTGTTTCATTATAAACAAAAAACGATCTTTATACACAAGCCAATGTTACGTTTTTTTGAAAGGTGGTGTTCGAAATATCGTAAGTTTGCAAAATAGCAGCATCATTTTTGCAGATGTTCAGCAAGCAACCTCCTGACCAGGGCCAGATCGCCAACCTTGTCAACATCAAGACCAATCTCGGCTACATCGCTGATTACAGCCTGGGCCTGCAGAGTAAGCAGTTTTGATAAAAACCGTTCCAAATCAGCAATCGACAGGGTTTTGAATATATATTTGAGGATAAATAGAGGGGGAAGAATGCGAAACAGCTTGAGCGGTTTCTTCCGGTATGAAATGAACAGTTCCAACCTGTCCCGGTTGTTTAAAAACCAGCGCGGGTTAACCAGCCCCACGTTACCGCCGGTCAGGTATCCTTCTTTTAACCTTACATAAGTGCGTTCCGTATCAGGGAAGTGGGTCAGGCATGTCTCCCGGGTCAAAACAGGATAGTAAAGATCATGATCATGGGGAACGCAGGAAACCAGGAAGCGCTCAAGCCCTGCGGGAGTAATTAAAGGAATATCTGCTGTAACAACCAGGCAAAGACGGTCCTGCTCAAGTTCTGCTATTCCGGCAGCAAGGTTGTCAAGCATGCTCTCTTTTTCCTGAACAGCAATAAATCTGGGTTCATCCTCTAACAGGGGGCTTACTTGATCAACCGGACCAACCACAGCAATGCGATCTACTGAAGGAACTTGCACCAGTGCTTTGAGGATGTAATCCAATAGCGGACGATTGTGCAGTGAAATAAAGGCCTTGTTCCTGACCCCTTCCTGCCCGGTTAAAGCATCCTCTTTACCCGTTCCTGCCAAAACAACAGCATCAAACATTAAACCACCCCACAGGTCATGATACAGTCCAACACAGGTATGCCCTGGCTCCTGAGTTTTCAACAACTCGGGCAGCCTGGGCCGCCTCGTTAAAATGATCGTAAAGCATGTAATAAGTTGGGCCGCTTCCCGAAAAAACAGGCCTTAAGCCGGCTTCAGTCAGTCTCTTCTTAAACTGCTGCAGACAAACTGAACCCGGCACAGCAGCCGTTTCAAGCGTGTTTGTAAAATCTTTGCCGAGCCAGGCTATAATTTTACCCCGATCCTGCCGGCGGACAGCATTGATTAGTTCGGTTATATCGGGCTGGCCTGTTCGTCCGGTATCAAAACTATTAAAAGCAGCCGCTGTAGAGATCTGCATCTCCGGCAGAATGCCCAGAACCACCCAGAATAAAGGTAATTTTGGTAACGGTTCGAGTATTTCCCCCCGCCCCCTGGCCAGGTATGTTCCACCATGCAAACAAAAGGGAACATCTGATCCGAGCTGAAGGGCCAGAACCGACAACTGCTGTTCACTCAGTTCAAGCTGCCAGAACTGGTTTAAACCCCGCAATACAGCGGCAGCATCGCTGCTGCCGCCGGCCAGCCCGGCAGCTAGGGGAATATTCTTTATCAGGGTAATTTTTACCCCGGCCAACCTGCGGTCTATAGTCCCGGACAGCAGCTTTGCCGCCTGCCAGACCAGGTTGTCGTCACCGGCCAGGGCAGGTTCGCTGCAGAAAAATTGTATATTTCCCAATTCAGACGGTTCCAGAATCACTGTGTCTGCCAGTGATACTGTCTGCATCACTGATACAAGATCGTGATATCCATCGGCTCTTTTCCCGGTAACTGTAAGGCCAAGATTAATTTTTGCCGGAGCGCTCAGTTTCATCGAAGCTGTCATCAGTTGACCTTCTGCAACCTCTGGTTTTCAGTGAGACCCGGAATCCGGCCTCGTTTGGCTATCGGCTGCCCGCTCACTTCCTTGAGATCCATGGTCATATCGATTGCCGGAGCGCGCGATATAAAACTGCCTACGCCGAAAGTATCGGCGCCCGCTTCTGCCAGAGCAGCGATCCGTTCCAGGGTCAACCCACCTGAAACAACAATCTGCACGTGTTCAAAACCGGCCTGGTTCAGACGAGCCCTTACTTCCCGGACCAGACCAACCGTTACACCGCCTCTTTCACTGGGAGTGTCAAGCCTGATCCCATTTAACCTGCGGCCCAGGGCTTCTGCCACTTTCAGACTTTCCTCTGCTTCATCTCTGAAGGTATCGACCAGAATAATTCGCGGTGCATCAGCGGAAACAAACTGGTCATAAGCCCGGGCCAGTTCAACCGTACTGCCCATGATCAAGAAAGCGGCATGGGGGACAGTTCCGACAGGGGCGCGGCCCAACAGCAAAGCTCCCAGGACACAGCTGCAGTCATCAACCCCCCCGATTACCGCGGCCCGTTCCATTACCGGCGCAACAGACGGGTGCACGTGCCGGGCACCATAACTAATCACTTTACGGCCGCCTGCAGCCTCTTTACAGCTTCGAGCTGCCGTAGCCCAACCGCTCGAGCTCGACAGTATACCGAGCAGGGCGGTTTCGTAAATGCCAAAGTCGCCATAGCGGCCTTTAATCCGCATCACTACTTCCTTGGTTTCCATCCAGTCGCCTTCCTGAAGCGCCCAGATTTCCAGATCCCGATCACGTAATAAATGCAGCGTTTCATCAACGCCGCACAAAACACCCGCTTTCGAAGAAAATACCTCCGCTGTAACTACAGTATCATCAAGATTAACCGATTGCAGCAGATCCCTGGTCCGAATAAAGTAAATGTCGCTGGTTAACCCCTGCTCAATTTCGTTTGCCGAAGCAGAAAACAGCCGGTTGTTCCGGTCAACCTCCTGCCGGGCTACGTCTTGCAGGGTTACAAACTTTTGTGGTTTCATCAGGTCCCTCCAGATCTTCTATTTAAGGATAACTCCCAGTGTTTTCTGCATCTCCTGCAGGGCAAACCGGTGCGCTTCCTGATCAAAACCGTTAACCGCCTGCTCATACACCGTAACCTGATAATTCAGGTTTCTAGCCTCGGCAGCAGTATATAAAATGCAGATGTTGGTTACACAACCGGCCAGTTCAATTTCGCTCACATTCTTTTCACGCAGAGTTAAATCAAGGTCAGTCCCGAAAAAGGCGCTGTAACGTCTTTTATAAATTACCCGTTCACCGGGCTCCGGCGCCAGTTCGTCAACAATCGCCGCTCCCCTGGAACCGGCCAGGGAATGGGGGGGGAACATTTTAAACTCTAAATCATCATCCAGGTGATGATCACAGATATAGATAACCAGGCCTTTATTAGTCCGGTAATGCGCCAGACGCTCCCTGACTCCTTCAACCAGACTACCGGCAACCGGGCCAATATATAGTGCGCCGGAGGGATCAATAAAATCAACCAGCATATCCACTACCAGCAATGCTTTCAAAGTTAAACCTCCTTGTACAATATAGTTATTAAATTAAAGCCAATCTTTGATTGTTCTTTGA
>CAZCHW010000246.1:0-3712 GCA_964498375.1 uncultured Syntrophomonadaceae bacterium
AATGGCCCAGACAGCGGTCGATATTCTGACCCGGGTCTACCGGGTGCCTGCAGAAAAAATTCTGCTCATCCCGCACGGCGCACCAGATGTGCCCTTTCTCGATTCCTCCTATTACAAAGATCAATTCCAGGCCGAGGGACGCAAGGTGCTGCTCACTTTCGGTCTGCTCAGCCCAAGCAAGGGTCTTGAATATGCTATTGAAGCAATGGAAAAGGTTGTTGAAGCACATCCCGATGCCCTGTATATGATTCTCGGAGCGACTCACCCCGAGGTGAAGCGCCGCCATGGTGAAGAATACCGTCACTCCCTGGAAAAAATGGTCCACGACCGGGGCCTGGAAAATAACGTTGCCTTCTACAACCAGTATGTCTCTCTCGAGCGTCTGGTTCAGTTTCTGGTTGCCACCGATGTCTACATCACTCCCTACTTAAGCCGCGAACAAATTACTTCCGGCACCCTGGCCTACGCCCTGGCTTGCGGTAAAGCAATAGTATCCACACCATACCTTTACGCTGAAGAGCTGCTTGCCGAAGAGCGCGGCCGCCTGGTGCCGTTCAAGGACAGTGCCGCCATGGGAGATGCCCTGGTAGAGCTGCTCAGCGACGAAGCGCTGCGTAACCGCATGCGAAAAGCATCATATCAGCACGGCCGGCAGATGATCTGGAAAGAAGTCGCCCGCAACTACGCGACAGCCTTTGAACGGGCCCGGTTTAGCTTCAGTGAAATGTTTGCCCAGACGGTGCAGAGCGCCGATGTAACTGATCGCGCAGTGCTTCCTGAAGTCAACTTGACCCAGCTGCGGGAGATGACTGACGATACCGGTCTTTTCCAGCATGCCGTCTACAACGTGCCAGACCGCAGCCATGGTTACTGCACTGACGATGTTGCCCGGGCTTTGATTGCCGTGGTTATGAACTGGCGCCTCTTTAAGGATGAATCGATCAATTCCCTGCTCGGCAATTACATGAGCTTTCTCTACCATGCCTACAACGAAAAGCACGGAAGAATGCGCAATTTCATGAGCTTTGATCGCCGCTGGCTGGAAGACATAGGTTCTGAAGACAGCCACAGCCGCACTCTCTGGGCTCTTGGCTATACCATTACTCATCCGCCCAGTGATGAAATGCTCGGCTTGGCTACCCGTCTATTCAAGGAATTAATCAAAGCGCCGCTGTCCTTCAGCTCCCCGCGGGCCTGGGCTTTTTCAGTTCTCGGCGCCAATTACTACCTGCGCCGCTTTGGCGGCGATACCAGGGTGCGCGAAATCATGAGTTCCCTGAGCGAAAAACTGCTCGAACTCTTTAAAAAAGTTGCAACCGATGATTGGTACTGGTGCGAAAATATCGTCACCTACGACAACGCCCGCCTGTCCCAGGCCTTGACGGTAGCCGGCAGCTACTCAGAGCATGATGAAATGTTTGTAACCGGGCTGAAAAGTCTGCAGTGGCTAATCGATATTCAAACCAGCTCCGAAGGCGGCCACCTCTCCCTGATCGGGAATGAAGGTTGGTACCGCCGCGAAGGTGAAAAAGCCCATTTTGATCAGCAAACTGTAGATGTCACAGCCCTCGTCGATGCCTGCTACCAGGCTTATGTTCTCACCGGTGAAGATGCCTGGCTGCGTAAAATGGAATGGGCCTTTAACTGGTTTTTCGGCAGCAACGATGTCCGCCAGACCCTTTATGATTTTTCCAATGGCGGCTGCTTCGATGGCATTCAGCCGGGCGGGATTAACCGCAACCAGGGCGGCGAATCGGTGGTTTCTCTACTGCTGGCCTTGCAGCGCGTCCACCTTGTTGCCCACCAGGGTTTGTTCCAGAAACAGCAGCAGCTGAATCTTAAGTAAATAACAAGATTAACCTGTTACCCGAAATGGAGTGATCTAAATGAGTTTTTACACAGTTATTCTGGCTGGTGGCAGCGGAACCAGGCTCTGGCCGCTCAGCCGTGAACTATACCCAAAACAATTCTTAAGCCTGCCGAAACAGAAATCGCAGTCGCTTAAAAAAGATAAGGCAGATCGTGCTGTGCAGGCAGAGGAAGAGGAGTCGACCCTTTTCCTCGATACAGTAAAACGGGTGCTCGGTAAAACTGAACCTGAAAAAATAATTATTGTAACCCACAAAGACCAGGCTGGCGAAATTAAACGCCGGCTTGACCGGGCCGGTCTTGGCGCCGTGCGCCTGCTCGCCGAGCCTGAGGCACGCAATACCGCCCCGGCAATCGGTCTGGCCGCTCAATACATTGCTCTGGAAGCCGGGCCCGAGGCAGTGATGGCTGTACTGCCATCAGATCACCTGATTCCCGATCACGATCAATTTACCGCCCTGCTCAACGACGGTGAAGCAGCCGCCCGGGCATACGGATTGGTGACTTTTGGGATTAAGCCTACTTACCCGGAAACCGGCTTCGGCTACATCTGCAGGGGAGAAGCGCTGGACGAAAAAAGCTACCGGGTCGCCCGGTTCGTGGAAAAGCCCGATTTACCCACCGCCGAACGCTACCTGGCTGAAGACGGTTACTACTGGAACAGCGGCATGTTTATTTTCAAGGTAGGCGATCTGCTCATTGCCTACCGCCAGCACCTGCCGCAAATGGCCGACAGTTTGATTGCGCTTGATTTTGCCGAACCCGCTTCCCTGACAGCTGTGTACCCGACCCTGGAGAAAATCTCAATCGATTACGGTATCCTCGAGAAATCGGCCGGGGTTACAGTAATTCCCACCGCAATCGAATGGAGCGACCTGGGCAGCTGGGAAGCATATTACCAGATTGCCGGGCACGATCAGGACGGAAACTTTATTGAGGGACCGGCTGTAATCGTTGATAGTAAAAACAGCCTCATCCATGCCGGTTCGCGCCTGGTTGGCGCTGCCGGCATAAAGAATTTGGTTATAGTTGACACTCCCGATGCCCTGCTGGTCTGCGATCGCAACCGCACCCAGGAGGTCAAGCAAATTGTTGACAAACTTAAAGAAACCGGCGCTGTGGAAGCCCGCGAGCACCGGACAGTTTACCGTCCCTGGGGCAGTTATACTTCTCTTGAACTGGGCAAAAACTACCAGGTAAAGCGGATCAATGTTAATCCCGGAGCCCGGCTCAGCCTGCAGAGCCACCGCCACCGGGCCGAAAACTGGATTGTCGTCGAAGGTGAAGCGCTGGTTACAGTTGACGACCGGGAAATAGTAGTACCCAGGGGAGAAAGCGCTTACATTCCCAGGGGAGCCCGGCACCGGATGGAGAACCGGGGCAGCGAACCGCTGGTTTTAATCGAGGTGCAAAACGGCGAATATCTTGGTGAAGATGATATTGTACGCTATGAAGATGACTACGGCCGCACAGGTGACACCAAGCCGCCAATTCGCGGGGAGGGCTGGGTCGGCAGCGAACCTACTGACGGGCAGGTCGGCCTGCAGACCAGGTCTTCAAGCCTTCCGCTTGACCGTTCCGGTGAACCGCAGGCGCTGGTTGCCCGCAAAGATTCTGCCGGCGCTGAAGTGGGCGCTTCATCCAGAGCAAGTCAACCGGGGTCTCAAACAGCGCGTGACCGGTTCAATTACTGGCTGGGCCAGGATAATCTTGATCCTGAAATGCGTGCCGAACTGCAGGCTATGCACGACGACCCCGGGGCAATTGAAGCTCATTTCGGCAGCGAACTAACCTTTGGCACAGGTGGAATGCGCGGTATAATCGGGCCCGGCCTGAACCGGAT